>PLKR01000319.1:12869-14568 GCA_003140655.1 Acidobacteriaceae bacterium
GGAGAATCGCAGGCGCTCACAGATTTCCTCCGCGATCTTGACACCCACATCTACATGATTATCGAAACGGATGCGGTCCGGCGCCACACGGAACGTTGCGGGCTTACCTACGTCGTGCAGCAGCGCACCCCAAGCCAATGTGGGCGGGCAAGGATGCGGCAAATTCTCCAGCAGCAGCAGGGTGTGCGCAAACACGTCACCTTCGGGATGAAACTCAGGCGGCTGCTCGACCCCTTTCATGGCNNCGGTGAGCATCTTCGTGAGTTCATCGCGAATGCGCTCGCGCGAGACTACTTGGATTTCGCGGGCAAGCTGTTGGATCGCGGCCAGCGTTTCTATTTCGATTTCGTACTCAAATCGCGCCGCAAAACGGACGGCCCGCAGCATGCGAAGTTTGTCTTCCGCGAAGCGCCGCACTGGATCGCCGATGGCTCGGATAATGCCTGCTTCGAGGTCCTTCCGTCCGCCCACAAAGTCGAGCACTTCGCCGCTCACCGGATCAAGCATCATGCCATTGATCGTAAAGTCGCGGCGAGCAACGTCCTGGCGCGGATCCTGGCTGAAACGCACTTCGTCGGGACGGCGTCCGTCGGAGTAGCCAAGATCGCTGCGGAAGGTGGCCACCTCGACGGCGCGGGATTTCGGCAGTACGGTATTGTCTTTCTTCGCGTAGGGCTCCTCGGGCAGCGGCACCAGCACCACGCCAAATTGTGCTCCTACTGCGTAGGTGTCAGGAAAGATCTCCATTACTTGTGTAGGCATTGCGCTGGTCGCTATGTCGTAGTCCGCAGGCTCGCGCTGTAGCAGAAGATCGCGCACGCATCCGCCCGCCAGGTAGGCTTGAAAACTTTGCTGGCGCAGGGTTTGGATGATAGTGGTGGCAAAATCCTTCAGCATCTAGTCATTGGCCCTCGGCAATCGAACTCGTAACATGTTTTGAATTAAGCTAGAGACCAGAAGCTTTCAACCCGCACTGATTATGCCAGACGCCTACATCCTCGGCATCGAAAGTTCCTGCGACGAAACCGCCGCGGCTGTGGTGCGCTCGGGCGAGCAGGTCATTTCAAACGTGGTAGCTTCGCAGATCGCGACCCATCAGCCTTACGGCGGCGTGGTCCCCGAATTGGCGTCTCGCGAGCACTTGCGGGCGATTGTTCCTGTCGTGCGGCAAGCGCTGGCTGAGGCCAATCAGAATTACGACTCCGTCGACGCGATTGCAGTCACACAGGGCCCCGGCCTCGCTGGAGCGCTGCTGGTCGGCATCAGCTATGCTAAGGCTCTGGCCTTCGCGCTCGACAAGCCGCTGATTGCGGTCAACCATCTCGAAGGCCACATTCATGCGGTTCTGCTGGAAGAGCGCCAGAAGGGAAATTACGAGTTGCAATTTCCCGTGCTCGCCCTGGTTGTGTCCGGAGGACACACACACCTGTATCTTGCAGCGCAGAAAAGCCAGGGCTGGACGTACGAAAACATCGGCCACACTCGCGACGACGCTGCCGGCGAAGCATTCGACAAAGTCGCAAAGCTGGTTGGCCTGGGCTATCCCGGAGGCCCGATCGTCGACCGGCTCGCTCCGCACGGCGACCCGAAAGCGGTGAAGTTCCCGCCCGCACAGATTAAACACCGTGATCGCCGGGACCATCGCGGAGAAGACCGCCGCGGACAGAAAGAAAAAGGAGCGGAGACCGATCGCCCGCGC
>PLKR01000007.1:0-144 GCA_003140655.1 Acidobacteriaceae bacterium
GACCATTTCGGCTGTGGGGCCAAAGGTGGACTGCTCGAGAAAGCGGTCGGCGGCCGCGGCGGATACCACGCTTCCGCCGTTGACCACTTGCGCGCTGAGCGTTCCGGACGTGGATCCGCCAGGATCGGGATTTTGCACCGTCAC
>PLKR01000007.1:176-3010 GCA_003140655.1 Acidobacteriaceae bacterium
TCCGGTGCCGCCGACGGTGATGGTGAACGCGCCAACGCCGAGGCTCGAGGGACTGACCGAACTCACCACCGGGATGGGGTTGACGAGCGTCACGGTGGCGGAAGCGAATTTCGTGGGATCGGCGGCGCTGGTGGCGGTGATGGTGATGCTGTTGGGATTCGGCACGCTCGCCGGAGCTAGGTAATTTCCTTGCGAGGTGATGTAGCCGATGGTGGAAGTGCCACCGCCTTGGTCGTTGACGCTCCAAACCACGGCTTGGTTGGAGCTGCCCGTAACTGTGGCGCCGAAAGTTTGCGGGCTGCCGGCGTGCACCGTGGCGGTGGCCGGGGAAACTTGCAGGTTGATGGGAGAAGCGGTGGTGACCTGCGCACTCTGCGAGCCGGAGGCGATCGCGCCGGGATCGGGATTCTTAACGGTGATGGAGGCGTTGNNAGACGCGCGTGGTGCTCAGCGCCACACCGTTGAAATCGATGGCTGCGCCGACGGCGAAATGAGCTCCCGTGACGGTGATGGAGAAGGCGCCAATGGGAATCGACGCGGGCGAAATGGCGGCGACCTGCGGAGCCGGATTTTGCAGCGTGAGCGTGGCAGTCGCGGATTTGCTGCTATCGCTGGCTTCCGTGACGGTGATGCTGACGGAATTTTGTGCCGGCGGAAACTCCGGGGCCAGGTATTGTCCCGTGGGTGAGATCGTGCCAACCGCGGCGTTGCCGCCAATGGCGCCGTTCACGGACCAGATAAATGCCGGCGCGCCAGTCGCGGCGGCGGTGAAAGATTGCGCCGTGCCACCACGTAGCGTGCCGACGGAAGGGGTGACGGTGACCACGGCGTGCTGCGGAGCCCATTCGGAGCTAAGCAGCCCGGAGCAGCCGGTAAGAAAAAGCGCCAGAATTCCAGTCAGACATATCGCTATGCGTTTCACGGCGTCTCCCTTCACCACATTTGCCGAACGGAACACTGGAAAGGCGGCGGCAACAGCGTTGTTGCTAAGCCCGGCGTGGATCAATTTTTGTTGCGATTGCGGACCAGGTGGACAGAGGATAGGTAACTGACGAAGAAGACTCTACTGGTCAAGGGTACAGATTACGGGCCACTGTTCTGAAGCGATGATACTACAGAGTACTATTTATTATTGGTTCTGACGGCGGAAATCGTCCCATGGAACTTTGCTGAGTGGCTGACGAACGGCTACGGACGAGTCTCCGCGGTCTCCGCATGCGCCTGAATGAGGCAAATCCTGGTTCCGTTCGGATCCTGCGATAGCNNGTGAGGGCGCGAATGTTATTGCCACGTTCCGCGAGGAATGCGATGTCGCCATCCGCAACGCGTACCATACGGAAGTGTTCGGGCAAGGGACGCTCGCTGGCGTCATGGCGCGTGTATTCGGGACTGAGATGTTGCGCGTACCAGGAATCGACGGCGTCGCGATCATCCGCGGTGTAGTACGTCACCGTAGCTACGCCCTCTTGGGCTTGCTGCAGGGCTTGGCCGGTGGAATCGGTTCCCGGGAGTTGCAGTGATGAGCGCGGATAGACGGGCAGGCCGGGCCCAATCTGACCTTCCTTTTCCACACGAAAACTTCCGATAGGCGTTCGCAGAACGTTTTTGTTGTTGTTGGCCGCAGCCAAACTCATGCTGTGCAGCAGGCCGTTGGCGATAAACAGGCCGCCGCCGAGCATGACGCCGAGCCCGGCAGTCAGTGCCAGCATCATCCACATCAGTGATTTCGACGATGAGGAATCGGAGCTGGAAGATTCGGACATGGACAAGAAACTCCCAAGGGATGCTGAAGCCGATCGTCCCCAAGGCTATTTTGGCAGAAACGCGGAAAAGCGATACCAGAAAGCGCCGGGGAGGTGCCCTATGGGTTCCTGTTCCTTGGTGCAGGGCCGCGTATTCTCAACAAATGTCAGGGCTTGGCGGCCGGGTAGTGGAGCGGCTGAAGAGTGACATTGGAGAGCAGCGGGTCGTCAAAGCTGGTGCGGTCCCCGGCCAGTTTACGAGCGACGGGCAGCAAGCGGAGCGCTAACGGTTTGCGGGAGCGATAAGCCTGACTGGCGGCGTTGACGATGATGAGTTCGAGCTGGCTGGAGGTGACGTCTCCCGGCAGAGGCACGGCGTCGAGGCCAGTGGTCCCGGCAGAGAAATAATCCAGCAGCGTATNNAGGATCGTCAGGGGAACGGCGCCGAAGCCGACTTGTTTCAGGCTGACACCTTGCATGGCGGCGGTGATGGTTCTGGCTGAAGCGATAGCTTCGGGCGAGCCGGCCTGATGACCGGAGAGATTTTCGAGAGCGGCGCCGATGGATTCGTCTTTGGCGGACTGCGGCGAAAGGTCGACGCCAACGTAGGCCCAGCCGGTTTCGCCGTCGACGCGTCCCGCGGAGTCGTCGAGGTCGAATGCCGCGGCGGCCAGGACGTCGGTGAGGCGCTGTTGGGCGGTCTGGGCATCGGGTGCGCCATTCACAGCGTGGGCGACGAGATCGGCGGACTGCAACGCGATGGCGAATTGGTGGCCAAAGCCGTTGACGTACGCGAATGGCAACGACGGCGTGAGCGGCGGGACCATGGCAAGCGCGGCAAAGCGCAAATCGCCCTGACTATTCGGTGTACCCTCGGAAAGCTTTTGGATGATGCGGGCGGCGGCGAGGGCGGCGTTGGGATGCAGGCCCTCTTTGTCGGCGACGACCACGCTGCCGGTGAGAAATTTTGTGTTGAGCAAAATGGTGGTGAGCAATTCGGCTTGCGATTCGCCGTCGCGGATGTGATACATGGCCGGGCCGATGGAGATGTGCAGATGGTCCTTGGCGGCGAGGGCGTCGAGCTGCTGGAAA
>PLKR01000043.1 GCA_003140655.1 Acidobacteriaceae bacterium
GCATCCTGGCGATCCGTCTTCTGCATCCGGAACTATTCGGGGCGCCCGCCGAGCAGGCGATCGGCTACCACGTACTGGCTGCCCCGGCGCACGGTGAGAGCGCCCGTGTGTCGTCGTTGAGCGACGTGCTCGAAGCACAAAGATAAGGGAGACTTCCGATTGCAACGCACGGCAGTAGCGGATAACTAAGCGCATGGCTCCATCGTGGGTTCGGTAGAAACGACGGCGCAAGTTGTTAATCTGGAGTTCCCAAAGACCGCCTCAGCTATTGAATTCCAAAGTGTAAATCATTGCAACTCCTGTATGTAAGCGAAGGCGTCCTGAAAGGCTTGACCCGCTGATCCACAGGGGGATGGTTCTGGAGCAATGGGCCCAGCAGAACAAGGGACAAAATAATACAAGTCTAATGGATGGCTCATACCCTGCAGAATGGTTTGAGACGCTGTTGTTACCCCCAAGGCGAGTGAGCCAGTTACAACCTCCGCACCATTCTCGGCTGGCAGATCCAAGTCCTCAGCCCCACTGTAAATCAAAATCGGTGGTTGACCAAGATTGAGCCATGTAATGGGGGAAGCCTGCGCCCCTATCGTGGCATTGCAATTTTGAGTTCCGGGAATACAACCTAGAAACTTCCTGATCGCTTCCTGCGATGAGGAAGTCTCTGTGTACAAGGATACTAGGTCGGAGGGAGGAGAATACGCCACAATGAGACTTACTGTGTAGTTTGTGTTTTGGCTAACGCAATTCGTTGGAGGAGCACCGGGAGTTGCAGGCTTCATCAGGCTTGCGAGGAGTACCAGATGTCCGCCCGCGCTGTGCCCCATCATGATTATGTTATTTGGGTTGCCGGGATAGTTCAAACCAAGATTATCCGTCATCCACGACAAGGCACAGGATGTGTCTTGCCATTGTCTGGGGAAGGATGTTCCCGCCGCAACCAAGTTGAAGGAGGCTGTATGATTTCCTATCGTAGCTTTAGTTCCCGGTAAAGAATTTAGGATCGCCCATCCATTCTGCGCTCCGACAATCGTATAAGAACCGAGAGTCCATCCAATGCCCTTGGTTATCATGAGCGAGGAATTGATGTCGGCCGACGTGAATACGTAACTTTTGGTTGACACCATTAGATCGTTCGTTAGTGAGAGCATAAGGTTCCCGCCGCCGATGCCCCAGTCTACTAATGTATACCCAATGTCGTACACGGGATAACCGCTCTCCACCAAAGCACAAGCCACGGTATCGGCATTAGGGCAGGTAGGAGGGGTAATCGTTACGTCATTATATGCGCCTTTGTTCCATCCTCCCCCATGGATGTAGACGATTGGCGTGATGGTGTCTGTTGCCAGCATGCCCGCTGGGGTGTAAACACGCATTGTTTGATTCAGAGCAGTGCCGTAAGCCACTGTTGAAATTGTGGGCGATTCTGCCCAAGCGCATGACATACACATCAGAACAGATAAAACTACCCTCTTGAAGGGTGTCATTGTCACTTGAAAACCATAATTCATACTGTCTCCCTTGGATCATAATGGTGAGCCACACTTAGGAAGGAGCCTGAAGATATCGCACTAGCAAGCGGAGGAGTTGCCCGTGTGTGGAAAGCACCAGCATTCCGGTCAACAGAATCGGAGACGAGGGCGAGTGAGATAAATAAGTCACGCATCAAATTCCTTTTTTGTAAGCCTCTGCAGTCGGGGCAGCGTCTTTCTTTCAATCGCAAGGGCTCAAGGTTGGCGGAGGTACGGCGCGGTGGGTCTTTGTGGTTGCATCAATCCTAGACAGTTCTCAGATGTGTGTCTGGTCAAGATTGCACACTGCCCAACTTCGGCTCCTTAGTTCGTTGTCCGAGTACATAAAATTGACCAGTTCTTGAAATCGGCAATAAATATTCTCGCTTTGTTCCCGAACCGGAGCAGCGGTCATGGGTTAGTGGCGGGAAACCGCCGTTCGGACCCTCACGACCGCAACGCTTTCCTGTACTTCATGTACTCACGTTTCAGGCCGAACTCACACGGGTTCGGCTTTTGTTCTGTCGCAACTGTGAGCATTCCTGACCAGCCTAAGTTTATTCCTTTCCCCATAATTGAGCATGGCCGCATGTCTAGTTAGCCGAAGAGAGGCTTAGGTCGTTACTCTTGACCAATCTTTGGACCAAGTTGACCACACGGGAGCAGGAGGTCGCGGAGTTGCTGATGCTGGGGTGTGGTCAAGCTGAGATCGGTAAAGAACTGAACCTCGCACCACGTACAGTGAAGATTGTATTTCGCCAAGATGTTCACACGGACGGGACTGTCGGACTTCACAGGCGTCAAGCGGGTTAAACTGGCGGTGATACTGCACCGAGAAAGATAGAATGTGAACTGACAGAATTGCGCGCCCCTTATCGGATAGTCGACGCAATCAGATGATGAGAAGGCCGGGTCTCCGACGGGATGCTGTACGCTCCCAAGTTCTCGACGCGCTTCGAAGCCAAGAGATAAAGGAGACCAGCAGTGAAGAAGATTAGCACCGCAGGGGTACTGAGAATTGAAAACTGCTTGACCCCGCCCACATTGTTAGAGAGGCGATTTTTCAACAGTAATCAACCCCAGAGGTCATGGCCTCAACTCCCTCTTTACTTTCTGGGCCACGCGGCGGGTTACTGCATTGCGGCTACAGCGTGCTTCTCCACCAGGGCGTCGTAGAGGCTTTTCTCCACGGTTACCAGGTCGCCTGCGCTGTCCAGCACCAGATCGGCGTAGCGCTTGCTGGGCAGCACGTACTGCCGCGCCGCCGGTAACACGTTATTCTTGTACTGCCACAGGATGAAGTCCAGGGAACGCTGACGCTCGGTGATGTCCCTCACCTTTCGTCGATGGAAACAAACCTCGTCGGGAGCTTCCAGGTAAATGGATAGGTCGAAGAGCGGGCGCAGTTCCGCAAAATGCAAAGCCAGGATGCCTTCCACGATCAGCAACGACTTGGCAGGGACGTGTTCGAACCGGTCGCTCACGCGCAAGTGCTGCGCAAAGTCGTAGATGGGAGCCTCGATGGCTTTGCCTGAGGCGTAGTCGCGGATATGGCTTTCCAGCAGACGCATGTCGATTGCATGCGGCGCGTCGTAGTTAAGTTTCGCTCTCTCTTCCAGCGGAAGATGGTTCATCTCAATGGAGTAGCTTTCCATAGAGATAACGTGCCCGTTGAGACGAGAAGCCACACGCCTGGCTATTGTCGATTTACCGCTACCCGATGGCCCGGCAAGTCCAACGATGAAGACACTTCCCTGACCCGGCACTAGGGCCTGTCTATTCAATCCTTTGCCAGCCATGTTAAAGCTTCCTTGCGAGTCTCGAAGATGGGAAATTCGCGGCCAGAGAATCTGCTCACGATCTCAGCAACCGCCTGCTCTGTTCCCGTCCAGGCGCATTTCCTGACATAGGGCTTGTCAAAGACGGCGGCTTCTTTCATGACCCGAATGGCTTCGGCGTCAAACGACGCTCCCGTGAAATCGGCAAGAATGAAAACTGAAGCCCGAGGACGGACAGTCACAAATTCGGGGACCGCTTGAAAAATCGTTCTGACCCCGGCAGCCGAACAGTTTGACAGGTCCAGCAGAAGAATCTGTTTTCGCTGATGGTGGATAAAATGAATATGGTCAGTCAGGTATTGACGTTGACTGGTGTCAGCGTGTTCCTTGGCACTGAGTGCCTCATGAGCTGCAAACAGTGGCGTTCCTTCGTCATCGTTCGAGAGTGTTGAGGGTGGTATCACTAGGTTGATGCTACGCCAATAAACGACGCTCGCGGACGCACGATAGGTCAATGACCCGAACCGGGGACAACTACTAGCCACCTGCAGAGAAGTGAAAGAATCTTTTCACCAGCACGAATGCGCAGAAATGATAACCGTCGAAACCAGGCGTCACAGCAAGGCAAGGACGACCCGGGCATCTCCGTGCTGGAAGAAGCCAAGTCGGAGACGCGAAGCTGGAATAGCCGGAACTAACCGTGCCCTGACGCGGTTGGGTCTGCCTCACCAATCTTCAATCCTTGGAGCGTCGTTACATTCCTACCTACTCTGGATGCGAGAAACCTGCGGGTGAGTCTACCTGCGTCGAAAGCTAGAAACCATCCTCGGCCTTGCTAGGTACTACACACGCGGGCCGTTAACTTGACTTCGTTCGGCACCAAGCGTGTTTGTTGCCGCGACTCGAAACAGAAACGGGCCAGCGCTCTCACGCGATTGAGAACACTAGCCCTAAATCACGAACTGGAGGACAAGGAAACTCCGATCATGACCTCACAGAAGAATACGCCTGAAAC
>PLKR01000100.1:0-713 GCA_003140655.1 Acidobacteriaceae bacterium
AAGGTGGCGAAGGCGATCCGGGATTATTTGTCGGGGCAGGGATTTTTTGAGATCGAGACGCCGTTCATGACGCGGTCGACGCCGGAGGGCGCGCGCGATTATCTGGTGCCGAGCCGGGTGCAGCCGGGGACGTTTTATGCGCTGCCGCAGTCGCCGCAAATGTTCAAGCAGATCCTGATGATTTCCGGCTTCGACAAATATTTTCAGATTGTGCGGTGTTTCCGCGACGAGGATTTGCGCGCCGACCGTCAGCCGGAGTTCACGCAGATCGATTTGGAGATGTCTTATCCGCAGCCGGAGACGGTGTGGAAGGTGGTGGAGGGATTTCTGGTTGCGGCGTTCCAAGCCGCGGGATTCGAGATCAAGGCGCCGTTTCCGCGCATGGATTATGACGAGGCCATCCGTTCGTATGGGATTGACAAGCCAGACTTGCGGCTGCCAGCGTTTACCGACGTGCGGGAATGTTTTGCGGCGGAGAATCTGCAGGAGCTGGGAGTGAATGCAAACTTGCCGGTGGTGGCGATTCGCACGCCGAAGGTGGGCGAGCTTTCGCGTAAGGAGCGCGATGACATCAAGCCGATGTTCCACGCGAAGGGCGGAGCGAAAATATTCGAAGACTTCAAACGCATCGGCAACAAGTTTCCTGAAGCGGCGGCGGCGATTGAGAAGAAGACCGGCATGGAAGAGGGAGATCTGATTGTGCTGGTTGCCGG
>PLKR01000100.1:791-4817 GCA_003140655.1 Acidobacteriaceae bacterium
CGATGTTCGAGTGGGATGAGGGCGACAAGCGTTGGAACGCGGCGCATCATCCGTTTACATCGCCGCATGAAGAAGATATGTCGAAGCTGGAGTCGGGCGTGGAGTCGTTGAACGATCCGCTGTCGCCGCTGAGCGCGGTGCGGGCGCTGGCTTACGACGTGGTTTTGAATGGGACGGAGCTGGGGTCGGGGTCGATTCGTATTCACCGGCAGGACGTGCAGAGCAGAATCTTTCGGGCTTTGGGCATGACCGAAGAAGAAGCGCGCGCTCGGTTTGGATTCTTTCTGGAGGCGCTGGAGTACGGCACGCCTCCGCACGGAGGGATTGCGCTGGGCCTCGACCGCATCGTGATGATTCTAGCCGGGGCGGAGAGTTTGCGGGAGGTGATCCCGTTCCCGAAGACGGCACGCGCGGTGGATTTGATGGTGGATGCTCCGACGCCGGTGAGCGAGGCGCAATTAAAGGAACTGGGGATTACAATTCGAAAGTCGAGGGAATAATGACTCGTACAAGAAGGATCGTCGGGTTCACGGTGCTGAGCCTCGGCGTCATCCTGCTCGTGGGAGTTGCGGGGTGGTTTTGGTTTATGCACGAGTTTCGCCTTAGTTTTTCTCGAATTCGATTTGACAGTGTGCCCGTCGAAATGACGCTGAAGAAGGTTGCGTCCGACGTGCTTGTTGTGAAGCGTCCGGACTCTAAACCCGCAAGCTTGTCAGGTGGCTACCTCGTTGCATATCAGCGCGATCCAGAGGGCTTCCAAAAGGACGCGAAGCTTTTCGATACATGGATGGCATCTGCGAAGCTAGGGGTCGCAGCTTTGAAGAATACTCCACGAGGAAGTTGGGTCCGAAGCAGCGCCGACGTTGATTACGTCGCCTCGCGAGATCGGGTTGATCCTTGGAACCACACTTTTTGTCTTCTACGACGCGACGACGACGTGTTGGTAGTGAGCAGGGGACCTAAGTCGCCTGTCTCTCCGGCATGCCGCGATATTCAGTTCCAGGCCAAGGATCTGGCGGAGTTGCCGCATGGGAAGCTGTTGGAGAGTCCGGCTGGATATCTCATCCTGGTTGTCGATAAGACTCATGCCGATCATTGAAACGTTGCCTCGGGGCTAAAGCTGCTCCATTTCAGCCTGCATAGGCCTAACCAAGATATCCACAGCCCCCTTGTGAGATCTGACCTTGCGCTCCACAGCCGCGTCATCCCATAATCAACCCAAATACCTACGCGCTCTTTGACAACCGAATAGGCACAGCTAACCCCAATCAATCCAAGATTTTGCGGATAAATTCTTTCGATTCAAGATTTTAGCCGGATTCACCACAGATCGAAGCTCGCAAGTCGCTGATTCAAAGGAATTAAAAGATTCGATCTGTAATTTTTTTGATCTGGATTTAAGGCAACAGCAAGGGCGGAAGAACAACCAGCGCCAACTATTTTTTGAGACGAGAAACGTTATCGAAAGCGTCCCGGAGGGACATCTGAAAATAGCCCGGCGTTTCCAACGCCGGGTAGGCGCGCGTAAGAGATGAACAGCGTCCCGGACGGACGCTTGACGTCGCACTCAATCGGCATACGGCTCATCAGTGCAGGTTAGAAGCGTGTGGATTCCAACTTGCCCCGCGCCAGTTCTTCCACGCGCGCCAGCACTTCATCTTCACTCAGCTTGGTCGAGTCTATGACTACCGCATCAGTGGCTGCTTGCAGCGGAGACCTAACTCTCCATAACTTTCAACCCCTCACTTACCACCAACGTCGCCTCGGTGGCCCGCTGCACATCCTCCGCCGTCAAACCCGGAGCCACTTCCTCCAGCACCAACCCCCGCTCCGTCACCCGGATGTACGCCATCTCCGTCACAATCGTATCCACCACCCTCACGCCGGTCAGCGGCAGCGTGCACTTCTTCAAAATCTTTGGAGCGCCATCTTTCGTCGTATGCTCCATCGCCACCACCACGCGCCGCGCCCCGGCCACCAGATCCATCGCCCCGCCCATTCCCTTCACCATTTTCCCGGGGATCATCCAGTTCGCCAGGTTTCCCCCCTCATCCACTTCCATCGCTCCCAGCACGCTCAAATCGATGTGCGCGCCGCGGATCATGGCAAACGAATCGGCGCTCGAAAAATACGACGTACCCGCCATCTCGCTCACCGTCTCCTTGCCTGCGTTGATCAGGTCAGCGTCTTCCTGACCCTCCACAGGAGACGGCCCAATCCCCAGCATCCCATTCTCCGATTGGAGAACAACTTCCATTCCCGCTGGGACATGATTGGCAACCAACGTAGGCATCCCGATGCCCAGGTTCACATAGAACCCATCCCGCAGCTCACGCGCAATCCGATTCACAATGCGCTCGCGCTTCTCAACGTCTTTTTCCGGCTTAGTCATTGTTTATCATTCGTCGTTAGTCAAGGTTTTTGCCCAACAACCAACGACTAGCGGCCAGCGGCGGCTTTCCTCACCGTCCGCTTCTCAATCNNGTATGAATTGAATCCCCATCCAACTCTCCCGCTTCCACCAACTGCTCAACTTCCGCGATTGTCACCTTCGCCGCCGTCGCCATGATGGGATTAAAATTCCGCGCCGTCTTCCGGTAGACCAGATTCCCCATCCGGTCACCCTTCCATGCCTTCACAAATGCGAAGTCCGCCTTCAATGCGCGCTCCATTACATAAGTGCGGCCATCGAACTCGCGCGTCTCTTTTCCTTCGGCCACAATCGTGCCCACGCCAGTTGGAGTGAAAAACGCCGGAATCCCCGCGCCCGCCGCCCGAATGCGCTCTGAAAAAGTTCCCTGCGGCACCAGATCGAGCTCCACCTTCCCCCCCAGCACCATTGATTCCAGCATCTTGTTCTCGCCAACGTAAGTACCAATGTGCCGCCGAATCTGCCCCGCCGCCAGTAGCAGCCCACTACCCAGTCCGTCCACCCCCGCGTTATTGCTGATGGTCGTAAGATTCTTCGACCCCTTGCGGACCAGCGCACGAATCAGATTTTCCGGGATCCCGCATAGGCCAAATCCACCCAGCATGATGACCGCTCCGTCCCCCACATCGCGAATCGCCTCGTCCGCACTGGCCACAACCTTATTCATAACGTCCGCATTCTAACCCAAACCCACCACGGAGACACGGAGGCACGGAGGCACGGAGAAAAACAAAAGGAAGTCTTCACTCGCCTTAGAACTAACAGTTGATTTTCTCCGCGACTCCGTGACTCCGTGGTGGTTTCTATTCTTTCGTCTCTTTCGTCCCCGAACTCTTCTTCAGCCCATGCGCCTGCTCAAATTCTTTCGCCAGCGCCCGCGTCGCCAGATTCTCCCGGATGTGCGCCAGTCGCTGCTCCACCTTAAACAGGGCATCCTCCAGGTTTTTCTTGTTGCTGATCGCAATATCCCGCCACATCGAATAAGGACTCGCCGAAATCCGCGTCATCTCCTGCAACGCCCGCCCACCCGCCGCAAGCAACAGCGCTTCTTCTCCAAACTCCTCCACCAGCGCCGCCGCCAGCGCGGTCGAAATCATCTGCGGCAGATGGCTGATCCAGGCGCACAGCCGGTCGTGATCCTCCGGCGGCAGCATGGCGATGTGCGCGCCAATCCGACCAATCCATCCCGCAAATTCCGCGAACTTTCCTTCATGCAAATTCTGTCCGGGCAGCGGCGTCAAAAACCACACCGCATTCTGGAACAAGTCGGCATCGGCATAATCCACGCCGCTATGCTCCTTCCCCGCCATCGGATGCCCGGCCAGAAATCGCTTGCCCGCATTCTTCCCAAACACGTTCACGGCTCGCTCCGCCACCGCCGTCTTGGTGCTTCCCACATCCGTCAGCAGTGTGCTCGCTGGCAGCTCCGGACCTAGCCGTCCGATCAAATCCACGATCGCCAGAACCGGCGTCGCCAGCACCACCAACTGGCTGCCCCGGACCGCATCTGCGGGCTCAACAAATCCGTTATCAATCACGCCCCGCATCTTCGCTTTCTTCAGCGCCGACTCCCGGTCGCACCCCACAATCCGCCC
>PLKR01000100.1:4833-6352 GCA_003140655.1 Acidobacteriaceae bacterium
ATTTGAATCTCACCACGCATGCGGGAATGAAAAGGAGCAAGTTAGGTCCAGCTTTCGCAGTTGCTTTTGCCTTCTCTGTGTCTCTGCGCCTCTGTGGTGAAAAATCTTTATCCAATTTTCCTTCCCACTGCCGGCGCAATCATTCGCAACTCATCCATCAACTTCGCGAACTGCTCGGGAAACAGCGACTGCGCCCCATCCGACCACGCCTTGTCCGGATCGCAATGTACCTCAATCAGCAGCGCATCCGCACCCGCCGCCACCGCCGCTCGCGCCATCGGCGCAACCTTGTCGCGCCGCCCCGTTCCATGCGATGGATCAGCTGTCATCGGCAAATGCGATAGCTTGTGGATAATCGGAATCGCCGAAATATCCATCGTGTTTCGCGTGTAAGTCTCAAACGTCCGGATCCCACGCTCGCACAAAATTACTTCATAATTCCCGCCCGCCATAATGTATTCCGCCGAGAGCAGCAGTTCCTCCAGCGTCGCCGCGATCCCACGCTTCAGCAGCACGGGCTTGCGCACCTTTCCCAGTTCGCGCAGCAAATTAAAGTTCTGCATGTTGCGCGCCCCTACCTGCAGAATGTCCACGTACGGCAGCATCATCGCAATCTGCGAGATCTCCATCACCTCGCTGATCACCAGCAGCTTGAATTTCTCTCCCGCCTCCCGCAGCAATTTCAGCGCGTCTTCTCCATGCCCCTGAAAAGAATAAGGAGAACTCCGCGGCTTAAACGCTCCGCCCCGCAGCACGCGCGCCCCCGCCTTCGCCACCGCCTGCGCTGTTGCAAAAAGCTGTTCCCGCGTCTCCACCGAGCAAGGTCCCGCCATCACCATCACTTCATTCCCGCCAATCTCCACCTCATTTGCCAGTTTGACGACTGTCCCTTCCGGACGAAAACTCTTCCCCGCCAGCTTGTACGGCGAACTGATGCGATGGACCTCCTGCACCCCCGGCATCAGCTCGATGTTGCGGATGTCAAAATCAATCCCCGCTCCCACCGCGCCCAGCACGGTCTGCCGCGCNNCCAGTTGACCGGTGCACTTCAAAACCCATCTTCACCAGGTGCTCTATCACCTGCTGAATCTGACCTTCATCCGCCGCTTCCTGCATTGCCACAATCATAAGAAGATCTCTGCTTCCAGCTTCTAGCCCTTAACAAGATTTGTCATTCCGAGCAAAGCGAGGAATCTGTTTTCGCGTCCACCACCAACGCTGACGTCCTAATCATTCACATCCGAATCCAACTCCGTCTCCGCCGCCTTCGCCGCATCCGCCTTAGCTCCAATCCCTTCCTTCTGTATATTCCGCATCACATCCATGATCCGTTCGAAAATCCGCACCAGATCCCGCCCCGGCAACGGACCCCGATTCATCTCCTGCACATTCTCAAACACAATCCGTTCCCGCTCCGGCTCGTAAATCGGAAGATTCGTATCGCGCTTCAACCGCCCAATCTCCACCGCAGCTTGCGCCCGCTCGCTCAGCAACTCCACCAGTCGCCGATCAAGCTCAT
>PLKR01000230.1:0-702 GCA_003140655.1 Acidobacteriaceae bacterium
ACTCTCGGCAAACTCGAAGAACTCACGCGCACTGTCGAGCACGACAACCTGCTGCACAACAATCCCGGGACGATCCAGTTCGCCGGCGGCAAGAATCCGATCAAGCACGTCATCTACGTCATTAAAGAGAACCGCACCTACGACCAGATTCTCGGCGACCTGAAGGCCGGCGACGGCGACCCCTCACTCACCATGTACGGCGCCGACATCACNNGACAGCGGAGAAGTCTCCGGCGACGGCCATCTCTGGTCGACTGCGGCCATCACCAGCGATTACAACGAAAAAACCTGGCAGATCGCCTACCGCGGCAAGGAGCGAACCTACGACTTCCAGGGCACGGTTGCCGATGAATTTCCTCTCGAGCATAACCAGCCTGATATTGACGATCCCTCCACTGGATTTCTTTGGGATAACGTTGCTCGCCACGGGCTGACATACCGCGACTATGGCGAGTTTGTGAATGCCGAATGGTGCAACAAAACCCGCAAGGCATCCACGCCCAAGCTGGGCACTCCTTCGGCGCAAGAATCGCCTTGTCCGCGCACTGAACTTCACCAGGGCGATCCTTTGCCGCCGAATGTGGGCGATCCGCACGGCGGGCCAAGTCCGTTCCCTTGGGCAGTGCCTTTGTTCAATGGTGTGAAGCCCACGAAGGCGGTGCTGCGCGATCACTTCGACCCGCTCTATCCCGATTTCAACAC
>PLKR01000230.1:707-1053 GCA_003140655.1 Acidobacteriaceae bacterium
GCGGCGGTGGCCGACAACGACCTAGCCCTGGGCCGCGTGGTCGACGCCGTCTCGCACAGTCTCTACTGGGATGACACCGCTATCTTCATTCTCGAAGACGATGCGCAAGACGGCGGCGATCATATCGACGCTCATCGATCTATTGCCTTCGTGGTCAGCAAGTATTCGCCCGGCACCGCGGCCGAGCCCTACGTCGATCACCGCTTCTACACCACAGTAAACATGGTTCACACCATGGAGATGCTGCTGGGCCTGCCTCCCATGAACCAGAACGACGCGTATGCCCCGGCGATGGGACCGATGTTCTCCGGCGCAGGCACGCAGCCCGCGTTCAAGGCGGACGATC
>PLKR01000230.1:1160-1468 GCA_003140655.1 Acidobacteriaceae bacterium
TGACCGTGAATCCAGATCAAAAAAAACACAGATCAATCTGGCTAAAATATCTGGAATCATGGAGTTACGAGTCTGTGATGTGTCCCAGATCTGACTAAAATCTTGAAAACAAATAACTTACTCGTAAAATACTTCGTTCAAAGGACTTAGGCGATCTTGTTTGGGCCAAGTGCCCTAGAATCAAGTGACTGGGTCGCAAAATATTGAATTTGCGCCAGTTATCTCATTGCTATTCTGATGTCAAAGATCCAATGCGTATAGAGATAGGGTCTCAGTTTTCAGAATCGAAGTCAAGGGGATTGTGCGAG
>PLKR01000230.1:1533-12461 GCA_003140655.1 Acidobacteriaceae bacterium
GTGGAGCGGCCATCATTTGTCGCGCGCAATCGCGAGACCGTCGAACAGATTGCAGCCGAGACGCGCGGCATCGCCGTCATCTGTGGTTTAGTCACTCCGGCCGAATCCGAAACCGGCAAGTCGGCTATGAATTCCGCGGCGCTGTTGCAGGACGGCAAGGTCGCCTTCCTGCAGTCGAAGATGCTCTTGCCCACCTACGACGTCTTCGACGAAATGCGCAACTTCGCACCGGCCAAGAGTCAAGACTTGTTTTCCTTCTGCGGCAACCGGATGGCGCTTACTATCTGCGAAGACGCATGGAATGACAAGCTGTTTTGGCCCAAGCGCCTGTACACCGTCGATCCCATCGAAACTCTTATCCGCGCCGGCGGAAACTTCGTGCTCAATATCTCCTCGTCACCTTTCTGGATCGGCAAACGCGAACTGCGCCGCGACATGCTGGCCGCCATCGCGCGCCACCACAAGGTTCCGGTCGCGCTGGTCAATCAAGTCGGAGGCAATGACAGCCTGGTTTTCGACGGCTCCAGCATCGTTCTTAATGCGGAAGGGAACATCATCGCGCAGGGAAGTTCGTTCGAAGAAGATCTCGTCTACTTCGACTCAAAGACGCTCACCGGCGATCTGCACGAACAGATCGAAGGTGAAGAAGCCAGCGTGTACGCCGCGCTGGTGCTGGGCACGCGCGACTACATGCGCAAGTGCGGATTTCAAAAGGCCATCATCGGCCTCAGCGGAGGCATTGATTCGGCGCTCACCGCCGTCATCGCCGCTGACGCGGCCGGCCCGGAGAACGTGATCGGCGTCGGGATGCCGGGTCCGTACTCTTCGCCGGGCTCAATCGACGATGCCCGCGCGCTGGCTGGGAATCTCGGCATCCGCTTCGAGCTGCTTTCCATCGATCGCGCGTTTGAGGCGTACCGGCAAACCTTGCAGGAGGTTTTTGCGGGGAAGAAGGAAGATGTTACCGAGGAGAATATCCAGTCGCGAGCCCGGGGCACGCTGCTGATGGCGCTCTCCAACAAATTCGGCGCCATCGTGCTCTCTACCGGCAACAAAAGTGAACTGGGCGTGGGCTACTGTACACTTTACGGGGATATGGTTGGGGGCCTGGCGGTCATCTCGGATGTGCCGAAAACGCTGGTTTACCGGCTGAGTCATTACGTGAACTCGCGCCGCCCCGTAATTCCGATGCCCACGCTGGAGAAGCCGCCCTCCGCGGAGTTGCGGCCCAACCAGAAGGACAGCGACTCGCTGCCGCCCTACGAGATTCTGGACGCCGTACTCGAGGATTACGTGGAAGCCGCGCACTCGGCGGAGCGGATTGCCGCCGATCATGGTTTTGACCTCGAGGTGGTTCGGCGCGTGGTCAGAATGGTCGACCGGGCCGAATACAAGCGCCAGCAGGCGGCCCCAGGCATCAAGATTTCTCCCAAGGCCTTCGGCTACGGCCGCCGTTTTCCCATCGCTGCGAAGAGCGAGGTTTGAAGGGGATTCGTCAGAGAATCCTGACATGTCCTGTTCCGTAACGATTTGCTTGAATTGAAAGGAAATCATGCGCAGTTTTATCCATCTGGTTCTCATCCTTCTCTCGGTGACGTGCGGTCTGGCTGCAGCGCAAACCTCGGCAACCGCCAAACCCGCCGACAAGCCAGCTTCTGGAGCATCCGTCAACCTTCCTTCGGAACCNNACCGTAGACTCTTTCATGCAGCAGACCTTTGGGTATGAACCGCAGCTGAGTTGGAAGATTTCCAGCATCAAACCCGCGCCGGCGTCGGGGCTGGCCCAGGTGGACGTGATCCTGGCCACGCCCCAGGGCCAGCAACTCACCCGCTTTTACATCACTCAGGATGGCGAACATGCCATCGTGGGCGAAATTCTTCCGTTCGGCGCCAAGCCTTTCGATCCTGCGAAAAAGAAGCTGGAGAAGGGCATCACCGGCCCGTCGCGTGGACCGAAAGACGCTCCGGCTACGATTGTGGAGTTCGGCGATTTGCAGTGTCCTGCCTGCAAGGCAGCGCAACCCACGATCGAGGCACTCATCGCGGCTGAACCGAGTGCGCGCTTCGTCTTTCAAAACTTTCCCCTGGAGATGCACAACTGGGCGGCAAAAGGAGCCGCTTACGCCGACTGTGTCGGGCAGGCCTCGAACGATGCGTTCTGGAAGTTCATCGCCAAGACCTACGAGACGCAAGGCGACATCACGGCCGAAAACGCCGATGAGAAGTTGACCGCGCTGGCCGATGGTGCGGGCGTAAAAGGGGCGGACATTGCAGCGTGCGCGAGCACTCCCACAGCCAAGGCGCATGTGGATGCCTCCACCGCCCTGGGGAAATCGGTGAACGTGACGGGCACACCGACTCTTTTTATCAACGGCCGCAGCATCGGAAATGTGGCTAACGTTCCGAGCGACACGCTGAAGGTTTTGGTGGAGTTTGCCGCGAAGCAAGGGAAGTAGGGCGGACTTCGGGCTTCGGCTATCGGGCTTCGACCCTTTAATCGCGACGGTAAGAGAACTCGGAAGCTCGACGGGAACCAAAGCCCGCCGCTACTTCTCGCTCACCCAGATCTCATCCGTGGCTAGATCGCGGCTGGCCGTCACGTGCGGCGTGATGACGATGAGCAATTCGTCGTCCTCTTTCATGCGGGTGTTGTCGGTGGCGGCCCAGTTAAGGCCCGGGATGGCTGCAATTCCCGGGATGCCGCTCATTGAGCGCTGATCGTTGGTTGTGATTTCTCCGGCCACCACCGCCGGCTCGCCATCGCGGAGCCGGATGCTGCCCTTGTATTCCTGGTTAGAAAGCACGGGCACACCGTTGGCGCTCTGCCCGGTGAGCGAACGTACCTGGAGTTCGAGGGCCATGCTCACATCTCCATTGCCGTGGACAGAGGGCTTGGCCTTGAGGCTCAGGCCCAAATCCTCGTAACTGACCGACGGAAATGGCGGAACGTAGCTCTGATTGCCCAGCACCGCGGAGATCGCCGACGAGTTATAAATGGGCGCGTAGGTTCCGTTCAGGATGGGATAGCGCTCGCCCAGGTGGAAGGTTGCGTCGTTGCCTTGCCCGGCACGCAGAGTAACGTGACTGAGGCTGCGTGCCCACGACTCATTGAGCGAAAGAGCCGTGGTAAGGTGATCCAGGCTCACTCCGGAGAAGGTGAGGCCGTTACCGAAGGTAGCCAGCGGTTGGCTGAAAATGGAATTGCCCTGGCCCTGCAGTTGCGCCAGAAGCCCGGAAAGGGCCGAACTTCCCGCAGCGTTGATGCCGCCGGAAGAAATCAGTTGATTGACGAGCGACGAGATGCTCTGTCCGCCGAGCGCCGCGAGCGCTGCTACCGGGATGTTGAACATATTGAAAGTATCCGGGACGTGCATGCCGATTTCGCGGGTGAAGTTGTGACTGACCTGGAAGACCTGAACATCGAGCGACACTTGCGGACGATCCGAGGTCAACTGGTGCAGCAACTTCGTGCACGCCGCCAGCGTCGCCTGTGGGGCGCGTACTTCAACGGTCCCACTTTGTCCTGAAGTTATTTTCTGGAAGTCGCAGATATTGCGCAGGGAAGTGAGCAGCTCGGTGGCCTGCTGCGGCGTGGTCGCTCCCGGCACTGTAAACGCCGCGAGCGACATGCGGTCAAACTGCTTGTGATTTTCCGCACTATCGGCCGCGATCAACAACTGGTGGGCGTCCAGCGCCGTCCACATGGTCTTGCTGACGCGGCATGCCAGGCTAAGGGCGGTGAAGAAGTCAACATCGTCCACAAAGAAACGTACGGTCTTGGCTTGCACCGAATCGTCAAACTCCGCAGTTACGCCGTAAGCTGAGGCCAGCTCGGTAAACAAGCCGCGAACATCACCCCTGTAGTGAAACGTTGCCTGCTCCGCCTTGGGATGAAGATGGATCTCACTGGAATTGGCGAGCATCGCCGCCATCCCGCCCAGGGCAGGCGCCGAGGGGTCGCGCAGCGATTCGGCGAGGCGCTGCTGGGTGTAGGTATTTTCAGGATCAAGGTCGAGCGCAGCGCGAAACTCAACTGCGGCCTGCTCTCGCTGGGCGTCGGCCAGGAATGCGTCGCCGCGCTCGGTGTGCTGAAACACCAACTGCGCCTTGGTCATTTCCCGCGCGGAAAGGAAGGCTATGTCATGCGGAACCAGCCGCGCAGCCCGGTCGAACTCGGCAAAGGAGTCTTCCAGTTGCTTGTGATCCTGCAGTTTCAGGCCGTGAAGATATGCGCTGCGGGCTTGCTTGAGATCCTCCTTGGAGGGGATGCAGTTGACGCGGCCGGGCACGCCACTGCCGCAGGAGACTTTCGGACTGTCGACGGTTGAATCGTTTCCGGCAAACGCCGGCACGCCCGGCATTGCCGCCAGAAGACAAACCGCCAGAATGAACCACACGTACCGCATTGGTTTCGATTTTAACCTGCCAGCTGCTCCCTGCGAATAGCTAATGGTGCCCGTACCTTTGGTCTCACGGGGAGAAGGGGTGAAGCAGACAGCACGTGAGAACGGGTGGGTGGTGCTTTCTTGCACGAAGATGAATTCAACTCAGCATCAGGCGCTCGATATCCCGCGCCTTGCCGGTTTTCTCGTCGCAGTCAATCACCACCGCGCACAGCCGGACATCGCCCGTGGCCGGCTCGAAACGCACCGGCATGCCGTTCAGGAACTTGTTGACCACGAGTTCTTTCTTAACGCCAATCACGCCGTCGTAAGGGCCAGTCATGCCGACGTCGGTGACGTAGGCCGTTCCTTGGGGAAGAACCCGCTCGTCGGCTGTGGGCACGTGCGTGTGCGTACCGACGACGGCGGTCACGCGGCCGTCGAGATACCAGCCGAGTGAAATCTTTTCTGACGTGGCCTCGGCGTGGAAGTCCACGAGAATTATCTTCGCGTCGATCTTCTTCAAGAGTTGGTCGGCGATGCGAAACGGATCGTCGTTCGAAGCCATGAACACGCGACCTTGCAGATTGATCACGGCATAAGGGATTTTCGCCTTGTGACCTTGATACAGGCCCCAGCCGGGCATGTCCGCGGGATAATTCGCGGGACGAAGCACGCGGCGTTGCGGACCGTGGCCGTTGCCTTCGACCATCTGAAAGTAATCCAAAATTTCGCGCTTGTCCCAGACATGGTTGCCGGTGGTGATTACGTCGATGTTTAGCTCGAAGAGTTCCTCGGCCAGCGCCGGAGTGATGCCGAAACCCGCCGCCGAGTTCTCCCCGTTGGCAATGATCAGGTCGATGGTCTTGTCGCGAACAATGCCCGGCAGCCGGTCCTTGACGATAGTTCGTCCGGGCCGTCCGAAAATGTCGCCGATGAAGAGAATCCGCATGGGTTAGGCTAAAGATCGATGGTAACACGCAGCGTTTGGCAGCTTTTTGAAGTCCCAAGGTCTCGTCGTAGAGACGTTGACTGCAACGTCTCTCTCGCCATCAGCAGGAGTGCCGCAGGCAGAGACGTAGCAAGCTACGTCTCTACAGGCCCGTTAATTGTTCCCCCGAACCAACTCCGCCGTGCGCAGAAAATCGTAGTTGCCCGCCGGATTCAACTTCAGATTCACGACGCGTTTGTTGTGGACGAGAACGTTATCGAGATACCACAGATCGATGTATGGCAGTTCCTCGGCCAGGATGCGCTGCAGCTCGGCGTAGATCGGCTTGCGCACGGCGGGATCGACTTCGCGGCGGGCCTGGTCGATTAGCGTGTCCACTCGCGGATTCGAATAGTGGCCGCGGTTAGCGCCGTTCGGAGGAAACCGCGAGGAATGAAACACGTAGAAGATGTCTGGATCCTGGTTGCCTCCGACCCAGCGCAACCCGTAGAGCTGAAACGCTCCGTGAGTGACGTCGGCAAAAAATGTCGCTGACTCGAAGCTGCGAATGTCGAGCACAATCCCCACGTCGCGCAATTGCTGTTGCATGACAGCAGCCATCAAGCGTGTGCTCTCGGTCGTCGAAGTTTTCATGGTGATGTGGAAGCGCACGCCGTTGATCACCGGATAACCGGCCGCATCGAGAAGCGTGCGAGCCTTGTCGGGATCGTGGTCGTAGGACGGCACGTCTCCGTTGTAAGCCCAACTTTGCGGGGGAAGAATGCTGCGCGCCGGTTGCGCCTCGCCGCGCCACAGATACTCGATCATCGGACGGCGGTCGAGTGCGTAGGCGACGGCCTGGCGGACCCGTACATCTCTCAGAATGGGATCGCGCAGATTGAACCCCAGATACTGAACTTCGGTGCCCGGGGCTCGTTCGACGGCAAGGAAGGGTTCGCGCTCGAGCGTGAGCACAGTATCCGGCGTGAGCGAGTTGCTGGCTATGTCGCCGGTTCCTTTGCGCAGTTCAAGAGCCTCAGTGGTCGCGTCGGGCACCACCGCGAAACGCACACGCGCCAGCTTCGCCTTCTCGCCCCAGTAGTCGTCGTTGCGTTCGATGACGACTTCCTTGTCGGTCTCGGCGCTGACGAACTTGAACGGGCCGGAACCGATCGGATGCGCCGTCATTTCATTGCCGCTGCCGTAGGGCACAATCCCGATCGCGGTATCGGAGATATTCCAGAGCAGCGCCGCGTCCGGCTCTTTCATATGAAAGATCACAGTGAAGTCATTGGGGGCGTCGATGCGGTCGACGAAGCGATATGTTGCAGTCTTTGTACTCCGAACGCTGCCTTGAAGCAGGGAATCGAAGGTCCACTTCACATCGCGCGAGGTGAGAGGGCGTCCGTCATGAAACTTTACGCCTTGATGCAGGTGAAAGATGTAAGTCAGCGGATCGGGAATCTCCCAGCGCTCGGCCAATCCCGGCGCCACGTCCAGGTTGTTGCCACGCGAGAGCAGGTCGTCGAAGATCAGATTGTAGATACGCTGCGAGTACGCGTCCTGGCCCACGCGCGGGTCCAGATTCGTGGGACTCGATTCGATGATCATCACCAGCGTGTTGGGATCAGGCTTGTCGGAACAGGAGAGTAGGGAGAGAGTTAATGCAAGCGCGGCGAGAAGTGGCGAAGCCCCGCGCATCAGCGGCAGTCCTGGCACATCTGGTGAAGGCTGTTGACGGTTCTCCAATTGCGCGTAGTTGTGACGACCGCCAAGATTCGNNTCGAAAGAGCGACACTGGTTCGGCGCTGCGGTCAGGTCGACCAGCTTCTTGAAAGCGGCGGAACCAGGAGCCTCGGATAGGAACATGACATGGAGTTTTTCCTGGTCGATTCCGCGCTGGTTCAGGAAGGGGTTGCGTTCAATCGTGCTGGCCATTTCGTCGCTGCTTCGTGAAATGACGGAAACCGAAAAACCAAAGTCGCTGAGGATTGTTTCTTCGATTCTCTTGGACAAGACGGATGTAGAAGTCTTTTTGGTCTTGAAGACCACGTTTCCGCTCTGGATATAGGTTTTGACTTGCTCGAAGCCTAGCGCCTCGAACAAAGCGCGCAGCTTGTCCATCTTGATCTGCTTGTGTCCGCCGACGTTAATTCCGCGAAGCATTGAGATATAAACGGGCATAGACAATCTATGGATATGAAATCTTACCGAGTACCGCGGCGCGCCTTGCTCCCGTTGCCGAAGGAACGTTGGACACCCGCCGGTGCCAGGTTTCGTGCGCCAGAACAGCGAAGGCGACGGCCTCTTTCGCCACCGACGGCAGGCCAAACTCGTCAGAGAATCGCAGCCGCATACCGAGCGGTGCGAGTTCGCTGGTTAACATGGCCACGAGGGTGGAGTTTTTCGTTCCCCCTCCGGAAAGAATCATTTCATGAAACGCATGCTTCCGTGCGGAGTTTGAGTTCTTTACGACGAACCGCCGCACGGCATCTGCAATCGATTTCGCCGTCAGCGCGGTAGCCGTCGCCACAACATCCTGCTTTCGACAACCTCTGCCGCTTCGCAGAAATTCGCGTACGAACTCCCGGCCGAATTCCTCGCGTCCCGCGGCCTTAGGAGGCTGTTTACGGAAAAAGGCGAGCTGCAATATTCCGCGGATCACCTTATCCAGCACCTTCCCGGAAGCTGCGATTCTGCCGCCGCGATCGAACGGCTGGCCGAACAGTTTCTCAGTGACGGCATCGATCACCATGTTGCCCGGCCCGGTATCGAACGCGACTACGTGACTCGCAGCCGCGCCCGCGGGGATGGCGGTAAGGTTGGCAATGCCGCCGATGTTTTGTGCGATCCTTCCTACGCGAGCATCGCGGAACAACATATAGTCGAGGAAAGGAACCAGCGGCGCGCCTTTGCCGCCCGCCGCCATATCCGCCGGACGAAAATCCGAAACCACGGGCACGCCGACTCTGGCGGCGACGATCGCTGCCTCGCCCGTCTGCCACGTGGCCGCCACCTTGCGCCCGAGGAAGCGCTGCGGCTCGCCTTGATGATAGAGCGTTTGTCCGTGGCAGCCGACCAGATCCATTTTCACGCGGAACTGCTGCTCGGTGGCGAGCACGGCTTCGGAATAAAGTTCGCCCAACAGGAAGTTTAGCCGGGACAGATCGGCCACGCTGGCTTGCGAAGCGTTCATTGCGGCCAGCACGGCCGCCCGGACCTTCTTTGGGTAAGGGTGTTCGGCGTGCCCGAGCAATTCGAAACTGGCGTGGGTGCGCCTGTCCATACGCACCAATGCCACGTCGATGCCATCGGCGGAGGTCCCGCTCATCACTCCGGCCACAATCATGTGTTTCTTCTTCTTCATGTTCGCTGGGGCCGGGCGCTTTCCTTGCTATCATTCTCCTCACGATTTAAAGCCTCCAG
This sequence comes from Acidobacteriaceae bacterium, assembly GCA_003140655.1. Lineage (GTDB taxonomy): Bacteria > Acidobacteriota > Terriglobia > Terriglobales > Acidobacteriaceae > Sulfotelmatobacter. The sequence continues at coordinate 10,273 of PLKR01000230.1, forward strand.
CCGCACTTGCTCGCCGAATTCCCACAGCTTGCGGGAAAGCTTCTCAAGCATTGCGGCAGAAGGTGGCTTCGCCTTGCGCAATATCTTCGCCGACTTCTTCTTGAACCCCAAGACCCGTCGCACGGATTCTTTTACTCGTCGTTCAAACTTCGGGTCACTTTCTGTCGTCTTTACTAACTCTTCGTAAGCCTGCGCAATGTAATCCTCGCGATGGCAGATCAGGAGCAGGTCACCGCCGGCGCGGATGTGCTCAACCGCAGCTTGTCCTACTGGAGCCGCCGAGAGGACTCCGCCCATCTCGAGATCGTCCGACACGATCAGGTTACGGTAACCGATACGTTTGCGCAGAACGTCAGTAATCCAAATCTTCGAGAGTGATGCTGGAGTCTGATCGTGCGTGACCCGCGGATACGCCGCGTGAGCAATCATCACCATTGGCATCTGCGCACGGAGCATGCGGTAAGGGAGCAGATCCTCGGCCCAAAGCTTTTTCAGCGGCTTCTCAATTAGCGGCAGTTGGTGATGGCTGTCTAGTTTGCCCTCGCCGAGGCCGGGGAAATGTTTGCCGCACCCCAGCACCCCCGCTGCGCGCAGCCCGGCGAGAAACTCGCGCGCATAAGAAACCGCTTCGCGTGGGTTCGCGGAAACTACTCGGGAACTCATCACGCTGCGCGAAGCTTCGAATGCCAGGTCTAACACCGGTGCGAAGTCAACGTTGAAACCCAGGGCACGGCAGTTCTCTGCGATCATCTGCCCGTGCTTGCGGAAGAGTTTACGATCGCCGGTGGCGAACACATCCGCTGCTGAGGGCGCTGGTCCTAGGATTTCGCGAAAGCGGTCGACGTTTCCGCCTTCCAGGTCGACGCAGGTAAACAGTGGCGCGGAAACACACTCTTGGCAATCGCGCAACAGTTGCCAAGTCTGTTCGGCAGTCTTTATGTTGCGCGCGAACAGGATCACGCCAGCCGGCTGCAGTTGCTTGAGCAGGGACCTGAGGCGCGGCGTCATCTCCGTGCCGTCGAAGCCGACGATCAGGAGCTGGCCGATTGAGCGGATATGGCGCGTCTTTCGTTGAGCAGTCATCCAATCGGATTCCGATCTGCGTGTCAGTTGCGTCCTCTGCGGTTAAATTTCTTTCTTCAGCTCCGCGAGCAGATTCAGCGCTTCGAGCGGCGTGAGGCGGTTCAAGTCTACTTCGCGCAGCTTTTCCAGAACTGGTTGCGAGAGCGGCGTGAAGATGGTCAATTGCGTTGGTGGAGGTGTGGCGCCGGGCGAGAGATGATCCGTCGCCAACCGCTCGACGGATTCATGCTCGGCGAGCACTTCGCGCGCCCGTGCGATCACTTCGTTCGGCAAGCCTGCCAGCTTGGCTACTTCGATGCCGTAGCTGCGGTCGGCTGCTCCCGGCTCAACCTTGCGCAGGAAGACTATGCCGCCGCCAGTTTCTTTCACCGAGACGTGATAATTCTTCACTCCTGAGAGCTGCTCGGCTAAATCGGTCAGCTCAAAATAGTGCGTGGCGAATAAAGTCTTGGCCTGCACCCGCGCGTGCAGATATTCAACGGCGGCCCAGGCAATCGCCAGGCCGTCATAAGTCGAAGTGCCTCTGCCCACCTCATCGAGGAGAATCAAAGACCGCGGCGTTGCCGTGTGCAGAATCGCCGCGGTTTCTGTCATCTCTACCATAAAAGTCGAGCGGCCTCGGGCCAAGTTGTCGCTGGCGCCGATGCGGGTGAAGACGCGGTCGACCACGCTGAGGCGCGCCGAGCGGGCCGGAACGAACGAGCCCATCTGCGCGAGAATCACGATCAGCGCCGTTTGCCTCAGGTAGGTGGACTTGCCGCCCATATTCGGCCCGGTCAGGAGCAGAATCGTGTGCGTGGTCGCGTTCAGGAAAAGATCGTTGGGGACGAAGCGCTCGCTGCCACCTGCCATTTCTTGCTGCTCGATCACCGGATGCCGGCCCTCTACGATCTCAAGATCGCCGGCATCGCTATGGGGCGAACCCTGATCTGGAGTGGCAATAAAATGAGGTCTGCAATAATTTCGCAGCGCCGCGATGTGCGCCAGCGAAGCCAGCACATCCACCTCGGCCAGAGCCAGCGCGGTCTGACGAATTCGTTTTGCCTCGGACGCGATCGCGGTTCGCAACCCGGTGAACAGCCGCCGCTCGATCTCGACAATCTTTT
>PLKR01000418.1 GCA_003140655.1 Acidobacteriaceae bacterium
GGAAAAGCGTGCGTGGTGGGGTGCTGGCTGATGTTTACCCCGGTCAGATCGAGTTGCGAGAGCGCGTCTGCGCCTTCGATGGGAAAGCCGGCGTTCGTGATGACGTTCGTGAAGCCGAAGCGGAACTCGTTAAGCAGACGCGGCGTGAGGACCCACGTATGCGAGACCAGCAGACTGCGATTGTGTACGCTGTCGGAGTCATCCGGCAGAAAAGGGTTGGCGTAGTCTTCGGTGATGTTCTTGCGGCTGAAGCGCGCATAGACCGATTGCCTGGAATTGATGGTCTGGTCGATCCGGAGATCTGCTCCGTCAGTACGCGCGGGAGTAGATTGGAAATTCTCGTAGTTATAGTTCTCCTGGCCCGCGACGTTGGGTAGGGGATAGTAGTTCAACAGTGCCGTGACCGTAGGATTGATGCTGCCGGCCGGAATCGACGGGACGCCAAGCGCGGCCAGGTTGCCGTTGCGTTCGTCCTCTGTGGGAACGAGGAACTGCTCGGCAAGGGCGGTCGAGCGGCGGTTTCCCTCGTAATCGAGGAAGAAGAACGTCCTGTCCTTGCCGTTGTAGAGATGCGGAATGCTCAGTGGGCCGCCAAACGATCCACCAAAGGTGTTGAAATGTTTTGGCGCCTTACCGTTGAAGCCGTAGGGATTCGCATCAAGCACGTCGTTTTGCAGATACTCAAACAGGGTGCCGTGGTACTGGCTCGTGCCGCTCTTGGTGGTGAAGGTAACGTCGCCTACCTGCGAAAACTCTGCGCTGTTGTTAAACGACGTTACCCTTACCGCAGAGATTCCCTCCTGCGACGGATAAGCGTCCTGCAGCGCGCCGTTCTGCCGCACGTTAGCCGTTGAGACGCCGTCGACAGAAAAGTTGACCATCGCCGAACTGGCGCCGCCCAGCGCGATGTTTCCCGAACTGTCTTGTTGCACGCTCGGCGAGAGCGCCAGCGCTCCTAGAGGGCTCGTCGTGGTGGCTCGATTGTTCAGCGGAAGTTCGGTGATCTGCCGGTTGTCCTTCGAGTCGCTGATCACCCCGTTCTCGGTATTAATTACAGCTACTGTGTCCGCAACTTCCACCGTCACGGACTGACTCTTGAGCGCTAAAGTCACATCGATCCTCAGCGTCTGCCGGGAAGTCAGTTCTGCGGATAAAACTTGGAACTCGGCGAATCCCTCGGCCTGAGTGGAAAGGGCATAGTTGCCCGGCTTGAGGTTCACAAATTCAAATGATCCATTCTGGTCCGACGTGGTGGAGCGGATGCTGTTGTCTTCCAAACGCCGTATCTTGACTGACGCGCCGGGCACAACAGCCTGTGTCGTGTCACGCACAATGCCGACGATGCCGCCAAACGTGGACTGCGCGGGTGCAGAGACATTGAGCCCTAACCCACATAGAACGAGCACTGCCGCCTCGATACTTCGATAGATGACTGCTTTGGCCACTGCACGACCCTCCGCCGGGACGATGACCGCGGAATCAAATCTGTCGATTTACTTTGGAGTTCACGCCCGGTGTCCAGAAGTTAGCAGGCAGGCCGTAAAGAAACTGTGGGCAGGAGATAAAGGAACCGTAAAGTCACGCCGCAAAGAAACGATAGCCCGCATCGGGAATTCTGATAAGGCGAAGTTTTCGCCCATGTCCGCGCGTCCAAACCATTTTTATTCCCCGGAAGGAGTAGATTAAATTTCTGGGCGAGAGCATCATCGCAGTAGATGAGCCCAAGTCAGGTTGGGAAAGAGTAGACTATGAACGATTCGCGCTCCAGCGGGCTAAGAGACGAAATGCCCGACTGGAAAACCAACGGCTTACGCATCATCCGCAGCGGCGAACTCGACACCAATACACCTCAGACGCCCGGTATGACTCGTGCCGAAGCCATCTCGCGTGCCCGAGTCGGCGCGCAAAAGCTCTGGGCGGGAACCGTCGTCGTGCATCCCAATGCCAAGACTGGTCCTCATCATCATGGCGANNGAATTCGTCGATGAAGCGGGTCCGGGAGACTTCGTCTACGTCCCTCCCTACGTTCCTCATCAAGAACTGAATGCGCGCAAAGACGAACCAGTGGAGGCGGTGATCGTGCGCAGCGGCCAGGAGCCCATCGTCGTCAATTTGGATATTCCCAGCCCGGAAGACTCGCCGGAGAGCGCACAAGACGATCCCTTCCACTCCGCGCCGCGAAAGCGCTAATCGTGGCAGGTAACATTAATATTCAACAGTCTTCAACTTGCTTGATCGCCTCTTCGAATTAATGAGAGCCATGTGCGGGCGCAGCCGTCGTGTGCTCCGGGTAGAGCCGTTCAAACTCCGGATCGCCATGAAGAATTGCGAGGCCCGAGTCGCGGCGCGCCCAAACAGCGTCCCGGAACCCCGCTTCCCAGGCTTTGCGCAGGGCATCCAGGGCCTCCGGCTTCTTTTGCAGGTAGCTGTACGTGCAAGCCACGTTGTAGAGAATCGACGCTTCGTTTGCCCGCAAGGTCAGCGCCAGATTGAGTTCACGTAAGGCGTCCTCCACACGTCCCAACTTGGCGTAACTGCTGCCTAGAAGGACGCGTGCCCGGGCATCTTCAGGCACCTGTTTCAAATGATTTTCCAGCGCCGCAATCCTTCGGTGGGTCATGTTGCGCATGGCTTCTTCTTTTCCCATCGCGGCGAGAGAGTTAAGAATGGGCACATAAACGTTGTAGTCCTCACCGCCCGCCTCGATCGCGGCGTCGGCAACTTCCACCACTTCCCCGTACCGTCCCGCTGCNNGCTTCGTCATGCAGTTCGGCCGCGTAGAGCACCCAGGCCTGGCTCACCTGTACTTCCGGCAAATCCCAGCGCAGCGCCACGGCCCTGCCGGAGGCTTCCCGCGCCCGGTCCACCCACTGCTGTTCGCGGCTGTAGTTGCAATAGAACATGGCGCACGCGTTGGCGCACGCCGCATAGGCCAGCGCGAAACTCGGGTCCATGGTCACGGCGTTGTCAAACATTTGCAGCGCGAATTCAAGGTCCTGGCGCGTCTGCCGCCGCGCGTATCGCTTCCCGCGCAGATAGAGGTCATACGCCTGCAGATTTTCAGTGGGCTTTACCGAGAGCGCCTCCAGTTCCTGCGGGGAAAGCGTCACNNTCCGACCACAGCGGAAAATCCGTGTGCGTGTCCACCAGTTGCACGTTGATCCGCAGCCGCGCGCCCGAGCGCCGCAAGCTGCCCGTCAGCACAAACGCCGCGCCCAGTTGCTGGCCCACCTGCGCCGGCGTGACCTGCTTGTCGCGGAACGCCAGCACCGTCGGACGCGAAAATGTGTTCAGCCCACGGATCTTCGACAGCTCGGTGATGATGTCTTCGGTAATGCCGTCGCGCAGATATTCGTCTTCCTTCGCTCCGCTCAAATTCTCGAAGTAAAGCACCGCTACGGATTTTCCCGTCTGCTTATGCACGCCGGAATCCGAATCGGTTTTTTCCTTCGCGCGGCGTTTGCCCGATTCCAGGTCGCGCTTCAGCCGGCTCAAATCGGTTTTTAATTCAGTGGCCATCTGGTAGCGCAGATTGCGGTCCTTTTCCAGAGCCTTTTCCAGAATGCGCATGAAATCGGCGGGCAGCAAAGGATTCAGCTCCACCGCCGGCTTCGGTTCGCGGTTCAATATCGCGTCAAAAATCACCGCCGACGTGTCTCCCGGAAAAGGCAGCGTGCCGGTCGCCAACTGGTAGAGCACCGTGCCCGTCGAGAAAATGTCCGTACGCGCGTCCACCAACTGCCCGCGAGCCTGCTCCGGCGACATATAAGAAATCGTGCCCACCACCGCCCCCGGCGAAGTGAGTTCGTTGCCCGAAGTCAGAGTCTCGTCTGGAGCCGCAGCCGCTCCCTGCGTGATCTCGTTGTTGGTCGTCTTGGCCAATCCGAAGTCCAGAATCTTCACCTGCCCGCGCTCGCTCAGAAAAATATTCGCCGGCTTAATGTCCCGGTGAACAATCCCTTTGGCGTGCGCCGATTCCAGCGCATCCACGATCTGAATCGCCAGCGGCAGCAGCTTGTCCATATCCATTGCCTGGCCAGTCATGCTCTGCGCCAGAGTCTGCCCCTCCAGCAACTCCATCACAATGAAGTGCCGGCGCTCGTGCTGCTCGATCGAGTGAATGGTGCAGATGTTCGGGTGGTTCAATGAAGAAGCGGCGCGCGCCTCGCGCTGAAACCGCTCCAGCAACTGGCTGTCCTGCGCCATTTCCGGCGGAAGGAATTTCAGCGCCACGCGCCGGCCCAGCTGCGAGTCCGCAGCTTCATAGACCACGCCCATGCCGCCTGCTCCCAGCTTTCGCAGAATCTTGTAGTGCAGCAGCGACTGGCCGATCAACTGATCCTGGGTCATATCCGTCGCTCGATGGTATTTATTGCCACTGGTGCCGTCAAGCCGGAATCACGCCCTTGACCTCGACCACGTCCGCCTGGAAAATCACTTGGACTCTCACCCTCGTACGGAGCCAACCAGTCAACCGGAGGTATTTTCAGTTCCTGAAGTAAATCCGGAAGTAAATAAGAAACGGAAGCGCGGGCGATATTCGGTGCGGCAGGCTGGGGGTATCTAGCTCTGTTTGCGGTGATCGGCGCAAACATGCGATCTAAACTCTTTGTCGCGCTGCATCTCGAAGT
>PLKR01000169.1:0-2109 GCA_003140655.1 Acidobacteriaceae bacterium
CCATAAATCTCGGCTTCGCCATGGATCAGCCGCACCGGCTCGAAGCGCGCTCCGAAAAGCTCTACTGGACCGTCAATCGGCCACAACTCGAGCTGCGGCAAGCTGCCATACTTGTAATCAGCGTCGAAGATGTAGCTGAACATTTTGCGCAGAAAGGCCGCCGCGTCCGGACGGGCGTAGAGCGGCAGCTTCTCCGGCTTGTGACGGTAACTGAGCGGGCGCAGATCGTCGATGCCCAGAATGTGGTCGGCGTGCGTGTGCGTGTAAAACACTGCATCCACGCGCGTGATCCCCTCGCGGATGGCCTGCGCGTAAAAATCGGGCGAGGTATCGATGAGGACAACTTTGCCCGCGTATTCAATCATCACCGAGGGACGGGTGCGCCTATCGTGCGGGTCTTTGGAATGGCAGACCGCGCAGTCGCAGCCCAGCGTAGGCACGCCCATCGACGTGCCGCTGCCCAGCACCGTCAGCGTGGCCTTCATGCGTTAACCTTCACGCGCGCCAGCAATTGGCAATTGGCAATTAGCATTTGGCCGTTCAGAGCTTTCCCGATGCGCAACGAGACCGTATCGCCGCTAAATGCTAACTGCCAATTGCTACCTGCGGGTGGCCAGNNTACGCCATGCGCACTTCGTAGAGGCTGTTCTGCAGAAAAGCTTCTTCCGTGGGAGTCAGGTTGCCCTTGGTTTTTTCCGCCAACAAGGCGAGCGTGTCGATGGTCTGGCGCGCACCGATGATGTCAACGCGAGGCTGGCCGCCCTGCTCATGCATCATTCCCATCTGCAGCATCGCCGTCATGTACAAAGAGGCCAGGAAGCGCTCGAAGGTCATCTCAAACTCTTTGGCGGAGCGCCCGCTGAGTTCCACGCGCGAATCGAGTTCTTGCGACGATTCCCGGTAGGCGTCGGCCTGCGCCTGTTGCTCGGCCGCGGTCGGAGGGGCGGGCAAGTCTTGGCCTGCAATCCCGTCTGCCGCAGCAGGAAATGCGGCTACAGAGTTCGAGGCGGGCGCTGTTTCCTTGGCCGCAGTTTGACCTGAGGTTGGAACCGAGTTGGGAGGCGTCGCAGCCTTGGGCGGCGCCACTTCTTCGCCAGCATCTTTTCGTAACTCTCCGTCCTCTGTGAACAAGCGACGGTCGGTTATGGTGAAACCTGATTCTTGTTTCTTCTCAGCCATAGCAGTGTTTCCTTTTAACTCTCTTTGAATGCTTCGTAGAACTTTGAATGGAATTGTTGATTGTTGATTGGTGATTGCTGATTAAAACCATTCCTAAACACTAAAGTGCATATTCTGAGGATTCTCAATCAACAATCAGCAATTCTCAAACCAGCGCAACACTTTCGACTGGCAACTGAACCACGGTAGCCTTGACCGTTCCAATCGTCACCTCGCGCCCCGGCACTCCCACCTCGCGTCGAATATATCCCAGGCCAACCGTCTGTTCGCCCGACGGTGTGCGCAGCGCAGCGACGCTGGTGATTTCTCCTGCTTCTTTTTCGCCCTCCCCGGGTTTTCCAGAGACGATCTTGTCCCCCCGCGCGAATGCCGCCGCGCCTTCCACCAGGAGGCCAGTAAATTTGCGGTGCACGTTGCCGCGCGAGCGAATACGCTCCACAATCTCCTGTCCAACGTAGCAGCCCTTGTTGAAGTTAAGGGCGCGCATCTGCTCGGTTTCCTGGGGCAGGTCGCGCTCGCGAATATCAATGCCGTAGAGCGGAATGCCAGCCACGATGCGCTGCATCTCCAGCGCTTCGCTGCCCACCGGCGTCGCTCCGGCGGCGATCAGCGCCTGCCAGGTCTTGTAAACATCCTGGGGCGCGAGCCAGATCTCGTAGGATTCCTGCAGCGCCTCCTCGCCGCGCACCACCGTGCACTGCACGCAGCCGCAANNGTCTGCTTCTCGCTGACGTCCGTGACTTCCACGTCGTCCATGATGATGTAATGATCGAAAGTGGCGATGATTTTCTCCACCTGGCTGCGATCCGTTTCGACTGCGAGCGCCTCGCCCCGGTTATAGACGAACATGTCGCCGAGGATGCGGCCCTGCGGATTGAGCAGGAACGCATACAAGCCACGGCCAACGGCGAGATCGCGAATGTTGTTCGT
>PLKR01000169.1:2141-4301 GCA_003140655.1 Acidobacteriaceae bacterium
GGGTTGGTAAAGCGCGCTGCCGTGGTGGATCCGCGGTAGTCCGCTGTCGGCAACGATAGCGCTTCCGATCCTGAGTGTGCACGCAGAGCGTCTTGAAGTGGAGTGCTTAACATCGGAAGTATTGATTATAGCGAACGGCCTGGCGATTCATTGCCNNTGCCGACTTCTGACATTAGCCACAACCTACTCATTCTTCTCGGCTTGTGTTAGCTTTCTGCCGTGGACCAGCAAAAGCCTTCAAAGAAACGCATTGCCGTCATTCCCGGAGACGGGATTGGACAAGAGGTGATCCCTCAGGCTCTCAAAGTCGTCCGGGCTTCTGGAGCTGATGTCGCCTTCAGTGAATTCGACTGGGGCGCCGACCGTTACCTCCGCGACGGGATGACCGTCCCTCCCGATGGCTTCACCATGCTCGGGCGCGACTTCGACGCCATCCTGGCCGGCGCTTTTGGCGATCCGCGCGTGAAAACCAACATTCACGCCAAAGAGATCCTCCTCGGCATGCGCTTCAAGATGGACCTTTACGCCAACGTGCGGCCGGTGCGGCTGCTCGATGCGGCGCTGTGTCCGCTGAAAGGCATTGAGCCCAGGGATGTGGATTTTCTTGTCATCCGCGAAAACACGGAAGGCGTTTATACCAACGCGGGTGGAGTGTTCAAGCAGGGCACGGCGGATGAGATCGCGATCCAGGAAGACATCAACACGCGCAAGGGCGTAGAGCGCATTATCCGCTACGCTTTCGAGTATTGCGAGTGCCACACCAAACTCGACGGCTCGCCGCGGCGCCGAGTGCTCATGTGTGACAAGTCGAATGCCATGACGCATGCCGGCGGGTTGTGGCAGCGCGTGTTCAAGGAAGTGGGCGGCGAGCATCCGCAAATCGAGACGCAGCACATGTACGTGGACGCGCTGTGCATGCAGATGGTGCGCGATCCACGGCCGTTCGATGTGATCGTCACCAATAACATGTTTGGCGACATCATCACCGACCTCGCCGCCGGACTGCAGGGCGGGCTGGGCATGGCTGCCAGCGGGAATATTCATCCCGGGAGGACGTCGATGTTTGAGCCGGTGCACGGTTCGGCGCCGCCGATTGCGGGGAAGAATTTGGCGAATCCTTTTGGCGCGATTTTGACTGCGGCCATGATGCTGGGGCATTTGGGATTGACGCGCGAAGCTGCAAAGATTGAAGCTGCGGTGCTGGAAGCGGTGCGTCAGAAGAAAACCACGCAGGACATTGGCGGGACGCTGGCGACGCGGGAAGCGGGGGAATGGGTGGCGGAGCGGGTAAGCAGCTAGGAGCAGAGTATAGACTCGTTTCAATGGACAAAGTTAAGGTGATATCCCAGAGAATCGCAGCGCGGCTTTTTGCTCTCCCGCTGCTCTTTCTGCTCAGTAGCGTGGCGTGGACACAGGCGCGAGACCAGGCGGGACAAGCCGCTGGTCAGCAACAGCAAGATCAGAGTCAGGATCAAAGTCAAAAGCAGGCGGACCAGAGTGTCCGCCCCACACAAGCTCCTTCGACACCAGCGCCAGCCATGCAAGAGAAAGAAGTCAAGATCACGCCGCGGGAGGCGGAAGAACTGTTTCACTCCGTCGATGAGATTCTGGCCTTCGACAGCAAGCAGACNNAGCGGTCGGAGTTGGTGCTGAAGAAATTTGGGCTGTTGCCGCGCGACTTTGATTTGGAGAATCTGTTGGTGGCGCTTCTGCGCGAGCAGGTGGCGGGTTATTACGATCCGAAGACGAAAACGGTGAATCTGCTGGACTGGGTTCCGATGGAAGAGCAGGAACCCGTGATGGCTCACGAATTGACCCATGCGCTGCAGGATCAGACGATCGGCCTCGACAAATGGATGAAGAAGGGCGAAAAAGACTTGGGCGAGATCAGAAAAGATCCCACGCCAGAGGATATCGAGAACGACGAGTTGGATGACGCGCGCGAAGCTGTGATCGAGGGCCAGGCTGAGACGGTGATGCTGGAGTACGAACTGGCGCCGACGGGGCGGTCGATTGCGGATTCCCCGGACCTGGTGGAAACGATGGAGGCGCAAATGGCCGATGGGTCGGACGACTCGAAGGTCTTTAAGGACGCCCCGATCTTCCTGAGGGAATCGCTGACGTTTCCCTACAGCTACGGGATGAAGTTCGTGATCAAGC
>PLKR01000047.1 GCA_003140655.1 Acidobacteriaceae bacterium
AAATTCCGGATCGCTGGCACGCCGCAAAAACACACCCGTTTCAGCTCCGGATCTTCCGTTTCCTTCCAGTGCGGTCCGAAATGAATCCAGACCACAATCGACCCCCCAAACGCCCCCAACATCTGCGCCAGCGAGTAGGACAAGACTTTGCTATAGCTGCCGCTGGCCACAGCCAATCCAAGAGTGACCGCAGGGTTGATATGGGCATCTCTGCTTCCGCATGCGATAGCGACAAACACGCCCGACATCACGGCAAACGCCCAGCCGCTCGTGATGACCATCCATCCCGACCCTTGCGCTTTGGAATGTTTCAGCACGACGTTCGCGACGCATCCGTTTCCCAGGACAATCAAGACGAGCGTTCCCATGAACTCGCCCAGCAATGGTGAAGTCATTATTCAATCCACCTTTCAAAAAATGCAGCGCAACTTACTGGGGTAGCCCGCTCCCTGCGCAGTCATCGAAGGGGCGGGTGCGAGCGCTGTCACATCATTCAGGTCCGATCCCCGCGGACAGTCTCATCTGAGACCAGACGGCAGAGACCTGTCTTTATGAGACCGAGGCTACGCACCTGGGTTTATATTTCTTAAGTTCCAGCCGGGCAATCAAGGCGCGATGCACCTCGTCGGGTCCGTCCGCAATGCGCAGCGTGCGGATCGCAGCAAACATGTCGGCCAGAGGCACATCCTCGGAAACGCCAGCGCCTCCGTGCATTTGGATCGCCTGATCGATGATCTCCAGCGCAATGTTCGGCACCGCGACTTTGATCTGGGAAATCTCGCTGCGGGCGCCTTTGGTCCCGAATTCGTCAAGCATCCACGCCGCCTTGAGGGTAAGCAGACGGGCTTGCTCCAGTTGGATGCGAGCGTTGGCAATGACGTCGGCATTGGCCCCCAGTTCCGCCAGAGGTTTGCCGAAAGCCACCCGCCCCAGCGAGCGGCGGCATAAAAGCTCCAGTGCACGTTCCGCCGCTCCGAGCGTGCGCATGCAGTGATGAATGCGGCCGGGGCCCAGCCGGCCCTGCGCAATTTCAAATCCGCGGCCCGGCCCGGCGATGATGTGGTCGAGCGGTACTCGAACATTGGTGAAGCTAACCTCGCCGTGACCGAAGGGCGAATCATAGGAGCCAAATACCGACAGCATGCGCTCGATCTTGACACCGGGAGTATCGAGCGGCACCAGAACCATGGAATGACGCCGATGCTTGGCGGCGGAACAATCGGTGATGCCCATGAAGATGAGCAGCCGGCAGTGCGGATGGCCGACTCCGGAACTCCACCATTTCCGGCCGTTGAGGACGACGTGGTCTCCCTCAATGAGGGCCGTAGCTTGCATGTTTGTCGCATCCGAAGAGGCGACGTCGGGCTNNCTTCCATGTTGCCGGTGTCGGGAGCATTGCAGTTGAAAACCTGGGGAGCAATCGAGCATCGGCCGGTGATCTCCGCCAGCGGCGCATATTCCACATTGGTGAGGCCCGCGCCATATTCCGCCTCGGGGAGGAACAGATTCCACAGGCCTGCCGCCCGAGCCTTTGCCTTCAAAGCTTCCATCACCGGAGGCTGTTTCCAGCCGCGCCAGTCGGGAAGATTCTGCACTTGCGCGCAATATTCAGCCTCGGCCGGCAAGACGTGCTCTTCCATGAACGCCGAAAGGCGCTGGACATAGCTCTGGGCTCTCGGTGACAGAGAAAATTCCATCCGGTAAGCGCTCGCCCCGCAGCCACACAGCCTAGCGATTAAAGGAAAATTCTCCTAATGAATCCTATGAATCCTGTAATATATGCGGCGTGCATTTAAGTCAAGTCGACCTGAACCTGTTCGTGGTCCTCGAAGCCATTTATCGCGAGGGCAATATCACTCGCGCAGGCCAGCAACTGAACCTTACCCAACCCGCGATCAGCCATGCCCTGAAGCGACTGCGCGATCTGCTGCAGGACCCGCTGTTCGTCCGCCAGGGGCCGCACATGGTGCCGACCCCGTTTACGCGGAACATGATTGAGCAAGTGCGGCAGGCGCTGCAAATCCTGGAAGTGAATCTAAGCCAGAGTCGTAATTTCGTCCCCGAACACACGCGCCGGAATTTCCACCTGGCGGGGTGGGAATACGCCGAGGCCCTGATTCTTCCGTCCCTGCTGCGGCGCCTGACGCATTCCGCCCCGGGAATGTCGATCTCAACGTCGCGGGTCAAGCGCAGAGAGCTGGAAACCGAACTGGCGAGTGGGTCGGTCGATCTGGCCTTCGATATCCCCATGACGATGAGCGATCGCATTCGGCATAAGTGGCTCCTGAATGAACCATTCGTGGTCATCGCCCGGCAAGGTCACCCGGCGATCAAGGACAAACTCGACCTGGATACTTATCTGGCGCAGCGCCATATTCAGGTGTCTTCACGNNCCACGGTCCCAGCCTGATTGACGTCGAACTCAGTCGGCAAGGGCTTCGCCGCAATGTGTTTCTGCGCAGCCAACACAACTACACGGCTTGCATGGTGGTGAGTGAGACGGACATGCTGCTGACCTTGCCGGAGCGCCATGCGCAATTGCTGAACGCGGGTTTGGTGAACCGCGGTCTGATGAACCACGGTCTGATGAATCGCGTGTATCCCTTCCCGCTCTCAGCACCCCGTCTCGAAGCCCACTTGTACTGGCACGAAAGTGTGGAGAACGATCCGGCAAACCGTTGGTTGCGGGAAGAAATCGAAAAGGCCTTGAATCCGGAACCCCGAGCGCCGGGAGCGCCGCGCCAGCCGGGTAGCAAACGGCGCCGGGCCGATCCGGCTCCGACATTGGAATTCCGCAGGCAGCGCGCACAGCGTGA
>PLKR01000643.1:0-251 GCA_003140655.1 Acidobacteriaceae bacterium
AAAACGGTGGAATGCACATCAATCCCGCCAGTTCAAGCTGGTGCAAAGCGGCCACGCGATCCGCCAGCGCGGGAAGTTCGGCAACGGTCACGCCGTTCTTGGTCACTTCTTCCGCCACGCGCACTTCGATCAAGACCCGCAGCTTGGGCACCACGTCGGTGCACGGACGATCAACTTCGCTCCAGGCTCGCCGCAGGCGCTCCGCCAGCGCAAAATCATCCACCGAATCCACGCAATCGAAAATCTTCGCC
>PLKR01000643.1:269-3216 GCA_003140655.1 Acidobacteriaceae bacterium
ACACACCAATTAGCGTAATGTCCGCCCGCGTGCGACCCGCGCGGCGGGCCGCAGCGTCAATACGCAACGCAATTCGCTCCAGATTTTCCGCAATCGATGATGACATATTTTCAAAAACAACTTTTATCGTAACACGCAGCGCGTGGCGCGACTTTGCACGGCATTTGCGGGTCGCTCGCTCTATAGTTACACTGAATTCGTCCGCACATGACCACCACGCCGGGAAAATTAATCGCCATCGAAGGCNNTTCCGAAATACGACTCGACCTTCGGCAAACTCATCGGGCAATTCCTGGACGGCCAACTCGGCCCGCTCGACAAGGTTGACCCGCGCTTCACCGCGTTGCTTTACGCCGGCGACCGCCTGGAAGCCAAACCCGAACTGGAGGCCGCGCTGCACGAAGGCCAGATCGTCCTGGCCGACCGCTACGTCGCTTCTAATCTGGCGCATCAGGGCACGCGCGCCGCGGTCGCGCAGCGTGACGAATTTCTCGACTGGATCCGCCACGTCGAATATTCCATCTACGGTTTGCCGCGCGAGCAGCTCGTCCTTTATTTACGCGTCCCCCCCGAGCAGGCGCAAAAGATGGTGCTGCAAAAGGCCGCCCGCAATTACACCTCGGCCACGCAAGATCTGCAGGAAGCCAGCCTGCAGCATCTGCACAGCGCCGCTGAAGTGTACGACTCGCTCTGCACACAGGCGCCGTGGACCACCATTCAGTGCTTCGATTCTTTGCAAGGCGTAATGCGTGCGCCGGGCGAAATCGCCACGGAAATTCTGCAGGTGGTCGAGCCGGTTTTGGCGCAAACCGCCATTCCAGGAGGCCACTAAAAAATGGGCTTCACGGAATTTCTTGGGAACCCGCGCATCGTGCAGGCGCTGCGCGGCGCATTGCAGAGCCAGCGCGTTCCGCACGCGTTGCTGTTTACCGGTCCGCGCGGCGTGGGCAAATTCACGCTCGCCCGCATGTTCGCGCAGGCCGCTAATTGCGAACGTCTCACAAATGATTTCTGCGGCGGGTGCGCCACCTGTCAGCGCATCGCGCTGCTCGCCGATCCAGTGGCGCTAGTCGAGCAGGGCCTCGCCGAACGCGGTGAAAGCGCCGACGCCGCAACCGTCGAACGCATCCCGTTGGTTCTGCAGCCGCACCCGGACGTCTGGGCGGCGGTCCCTGATCCGGTGCGCCTGAAAACTCCCGTCGCGCGGCCCATGCTGCGCATTGGCCAGTTGCGCGCCGTACAGCGCGCCGCGTATTTTCAGCCCATGGGCCGGCGGCGCGTCTTTATTCTCGACGGCGCGGAAAGCATGCGTGGCGATGTGTCCAACGCGTTTCTAAAAATTCTCGAGGAGCCGCCCGGCAGCGCCACGCTGATTTTGATCGCGCCGTCGCCCTACGCGCTGCTTCCCACCATCGTTTCCCGCTGCATGCAATTCCACTTCGCTCCGCTGCCCCTGGCGGACGTGGAAAAAATCCTGCGAGAAAGCACCGATCGCAAGCCGGCGGAGAATAAACTTGCCGCCGCTCTGGCCGAAGGCAGTCCCGGCTGGGCCATGGAAATGAACGTGGAACAGACCGCGCAGCGCCGCAAAGACGCCCTGCGCATTCTGGAACGCGCCGCCCGAGGGCAGGATTTTTCGCAACTCTTCGCCGCCACCGCGGCGCTGGCCAAAGATAAAGAAGCCTCCTTCGACGAGCAGCTCGCTATCTTTTATGGCCTGCTGAACGACTTACTGGAAGTCACTTCGCGCATTCAATCGCCAGCCCTGCGCAATTTGCCGCTCGCCCGTGAATTGAAATCGCTGGGGGATTCAGTGGACACCGCCTGGGTCATGCGCGCCATCGCCGGTTTCGACCAACTGCATTTCGGTTCGCGCCGCAACCTCAACAAGCAGCTCGGTCTTGACGCGCTGGCCGCTTCGCTCGCGAATTCGCCGGCCGCGGACGCGACGCCGCGCAGCCAATCGATTATTTGATTGTCGACGGCGCGAAAAATTATTGCCGTACTGTANNTCGGTTTGTATGCATCTCACAGGCTGGGGCATCCCGCCATCGCTATGAAGGAGCAGCATATGGTCAATCGTCGTATGTTTCGTCCCGGATTTCCGGACGTGAAGGATACTGGCTCCCAGCGTCCGCAGCACAACGGCCCGGTGGCTGGCCCGATTCCCAACAAAAAGCCCGCTCCGCCGGAATCCACACACGCGGAAAATTTCTACTGGGTTAAGCAGATGCAATCGCACACGCCCATGGCGGTGGTGCTGGAAAATGGCGAAGTTTTAAAGGGCACCATCGAGTGGTACGATCGCGATTGCATCAAGCTGACGCGCACGGGCAACCCAAACGTGATGATTTTCAAACGCGTCATAAAATATGTCTACAAGGATGGCGAAGAGTCCGCGGACGGCGGCGAAGAGTAGCCATCTGCGCGTCAGCCGCGCCTTTTCAGCCCTGCCGAGACGCGGTCCGATACCGCGCCAAACGTAAGTAAGGCCTTTGCCGCGAGCGAGCCGTCCTCGTTGCGGATCTCGCACTCGGCAACCACAAAATTTCTTCCGGTGCGCAGTACCCGGCCCTCCGCGCGAATCACTCCTTCCGCCACTGCTTCTAAGAAGTTGATTTTCATTTCGATGGTCGCGATTTCGCTGCCGCGGGCCAAAGTCGAATACGCCGCGATGGCCGAGACGGTATCGGCCAGCGTGGCCAGGATGCCGCCGTGAACCACGCCATGANNCAGTTTCATGCGCGCACGCACAGCTTCCGTCAGTTTTCGCGATTCCTTGGTGAGCCGGGCTTTCTTCAGCGACGACGCTTTCATGTACCCGTCCCCTTACGATGTCTTCGTCAGTATGACTCAGGAAGCGGACAATCCGCCGTCGAGCGGTGTCGCGACGCCGGCGCTCCCGTTCATGTCACGTTCTCTCTGTCTCGTGCGTCTAATCACGGTG
>PLKR01000029.1 GCA_003140655.1 Acidobacteriaceae bacterium
GCTCATTTCGGCAAGGACGGAACGCCCGAGACTGTGATCCCCAAGATCAGTCAGGAGTCTTTAGCGGAGATGGTAGGTACAACTCGCTCGCGGGTTAGCTTTTTCATGAACAGGTTTAGGAAATTGGGCCTCATTGATTATCACGCCGGTGATGCACTGCAAGTTCATAGTTCGCTTCTCAACATCGTTCTCCACGACTAGCTTCAGCACAAATCCAAAGCTCCGCGCAATTTTTCCGGCGTTACGATCTGTCACGTCTTCCAAATGAGTCCATAGAACTGTGCAGTTTGGATCAGCAAAGGCGTCCTTCCAAGCCTATGCTCTAGCAAATGGCGCCTGGAAAGAGAAATCGGAATATGAGCCGTATCAGTAAACCAACACCCAAACTGCGCAAAGCTCCCCAACCCCCCTGTCACACGTCGGAGCAACTCCTGACGCAGACCGGGCCAAAAAGCCACGGCTCTCCCAGCCCCGTGCTTCCGACTCTGAACTGACTCCCGGTGATCGCGTCGAGGGTTTGGGTAACTTCGGGAAACCGATTGGAGAATTCGGAACAGTTGAGCAAGCGAACGAAGACGACGCGATTGTAAAGTGGGATGACGACGGTCGAATGAGACTGCACCAGCCGTGGCTCAAAAAAGTTTAGCGATAAGGTTCATGCGCACTTGGCAAGCCAGCAAGAATGTATAACCGCATACGCCGGTGAACTGCCTGTTGAGTTTCAAGCGGCGGGTTCTGATTCTGGGTGATTTCCTGCGATAGTGAGCAATTGTGAGCAGGCACACCCCGAGAAAGCTTTTACTCTTGCAACTGAAGTAGAGAGCGGCCCAGGTTTTTGTCGTTTCCCTGGCTTGGACTCGACCGAAGCGGAACGACCGTCAGGCGAGTCACGCTTCCCCTTCCCGGTACGCGATTTCTTACGGAGTCTCTCGCCGGAATCTGCATTAACGTCAAAGCGATAAGGAGAAACCACGTGAAACAGAGCACGAAGGACGAAATTAAAGGCAGTCTGCATGAGGCGAAGGGTACCGTTAAAGAGAAGACGGGACGGGTCATCAACAACCCCAACTTGACTGCCGAAGGCCAAAACGAAAAGCTCGTCGGCAAAGTCCAAAAGAAAGTGGGACAGGTTGAAGAGGTATTCGAGAAGTAAATGAGTCGGCGCAGTGGCGCATTGTCGGCATCGTGCGCTTCGTAGCAGGCTTCGTAGCAGACAGAAGGCAATGACTTCCGCCGCTCATGCGGTTTAATGTTCGGACCAAAGGAGGATGCGCATGTTGATACTGATTATCGTCTTGGTGTTGGTCTTAGGGGGCGGTGGCGGGTACTACGGTCATAGCCGTTGGGGTTACGGTGGGGGTGCGGGCATAGGCTTGGGCACCATATTGTTGATCCTCCTTGTAGCGTACATGTTGGGGGTCTTCCACTAAGGCGAAGTTTGCCTTTTGTTTGGAATGATCTGCGCTTTCGAGACAGGTCGCCAAATGGCTATGGACAATTCCATTCACCGGGCAATCGCAGACTTCGTTGACTCTGCAACCACTCCCCTGTCTACCGTCTCCTGCCCTGATTGCGGGTCACCCCCGGAATACCATAACTTCGTTTTTTCCTACGGTGGACAAACTTGGGAGATACCGTTTCCGATCTGCCCCGAGTACAACCCCATCGCGCACGTCCGAACGCATCGCGCCTAACCGCCTGGCACGCGGCGGGCTTGCGAATCGTAGGGCACATCGTCTTTCGCAAGGCATACGCCTCATCCGTCCGCTTCATTGAGGCCATTCCCTGGGCTCGCTATCGCATCACGTGTCAAGGATTGATTGATGCCGCAAACTGAAAACGCTCTGCTGTGGGGTCTGCTCAACCACTGCGATCTGGATCGACAAACATTCCCCACCGCCGCAACAGCCATTCCGGGATATAGCATCGATCCTTGTTGCGCTCGCACCATTGCTTCAGCTCGCGTGAAGCTTCGCAAGTCTCCTCATTCAATCCGAGTTTTTGGACCTGCTCCTCAAACCCAGTGGGCTCTGCTGGCCGCTTCTCAGGCGGCCTTCCGCTGGCCCAGTTCGAGCTTTTTGAATTGCGGGGCATTACTTCTCTTCCCGGTCGGGACGATGATACGTCCGTTGACTGTGCCGCTGCAAAACCGCTCCTAAGCTATAGTCGTTACAGCCCGCCCGGTCAACTTCACCGGAACGCTGTCTATTCCCGACAAGTGCCGAGTCCCCAGACCAAGGTCTGTACGGCACAACTCTGGACAATTAACGCGACCACGAGGTGGCAGACATCTCAGAGTGATCCGGCAGAAGACTGAAGAATTCAGTGAGTTTTTGTAGAGCCACTTGGATGGTAGGGTGTTTTTCCCGCAACGAGCCTTGAGTACGTCAGTAACCTGGGATTCGTTGGCCATTGAGTGGAGAATATGAACGCCGCAACCCCTCTTCGCTCGCGACTGCTAGTGAGGACGGTGCATGAAGGTTGTTTCTTAACATCAGGTGTGTGACTCTGGAAACTAAACTTGAAAGAGCAGGTGTTTGTTTTGGCATTGGCCGGCGGAGCGGCCCGATCACAGTCGAAGTTCGCCTTAACCATGACACCATTTCCGCCCTTCGGGGCGTTCAGGTCAGCTTCGAACTGCTGAACGGAATCACCCTTGCGCAAGCGAAGAAAATCCAGGACGTGATGAACGAGAACGTAATCGGCGTGCTGGTCACTACAGCGTCGGACGTCAAGACGAAAGCGGCGGCACTCTGACGAGGTCACAACGAAACTCTGGAACCGCAGATGGCACCTAAGGATGATCGCAGGATCGAACGTTTTGGGCGATACCAGATCCTGACCGAGTTGGGACGTGGAGCCATGGGTGTTGTCTACAAGGCACTCGATCCTAAGATCAACCGCTTGGTCGCGGTGAAAACTATTTCNNGCCTGTCGCATCCTGGAATCGTGACCATCTTCGATGTGGGCGAGGAACCGGAGACGCGCGCTCCTTACATTGTGATGGAATTTGTTGCGGGGCAGTCCCTCGACAAGGTGCTGCTGTCGGGGGATGACCATAGGTTACCGGTGGAGACTGCACTACAGCTCACGCTCGAACTGGCGGAGGCGTTGGATTGCGCGCACGGTCAAGGCGTGGTTCACCGCGATCTGAAGCCCGCGAACATTCTGATCACGGAAGACGGTCATGCCAAAATCGCCGACTTCGGAGTAGCCAAACTAAACCTCGCCAACCACTCTCTGGCGGGACGTGTATTAGGCACACCCGCTTACATGTCGCCCGAACAGCTGAATGGCGAAACGGTGGATGGGCGGTCGGACTTGTTTTCTCTAGGTGTTGTGCTGTACACGGTCCTAACAGGTTACCGGCCGTTTCAAGGCAACAGCGCTCTCACGGTCTCCTTCAAGGTGGTCCACCGCGAGCCGGTACCTGCGACCGTTCTCGATAGTGACCTGCCGCCGGGACTCGACCACATCATTGCGCGAGCCATAGCGAAAGATCCCGCCCGGCGCTATCAGCGCGGTAGGGAAATGGTGCTGGACATCCAGGCGCTGCGAGAAGGACGAGATCCGCCGAGCAAGGCAGGGCAGACGGCTTCGGACGCGGCCGAAGGCACAGCCCAAACGGCGGATGGATGGGCAGGAACGTGGGCTGCGGGGCAGCGTGCGGTCGCGGCTGCGCCCCCCTTAAGCAATCCCCCTCTACTACCGGGGCGCAATACAGGGGAGAAGTTGCTCGAGAAGATGTGGAAGAAGTCTTTCGCCGGAGCCTTGCTTTTAATCGGACTCCTCGTCTTTGGACTTCGGGTGGGTCATTTCTTTTGGCCGAAAGGAGTGCCCCCCAGGGATCTGACTGGAACCAGACCCGCCGCGTCGCTGCCATTCGCAAGGGAGGTTGCCCCGATCAAAGCGGCGGCGACGCCAACAGCGCCAGCCGCCAGCGCGGTCACTACGGTTGTTACATCGCCGAGGCCAATCGTGAAAAAGCTCCCGAAGCCGCTTCATGCGAACGGAACCCGTCCACCTCCCGAGAAAGTGGCCGGTGCAAGCTCACCAACAGTGTTTCCAACACTTTCTCCAGCCATGCTGGAAATTGAGGTGGATCACAAGTTCGCGGAGGCCCATCTGTCGATCTGGGTGGATGACAGCCTGACGTATACGCATACATTGGAAGGAACTAGCAAGAAACATCTGGTTGTGTTCCACCATGTCCAGGGCCATGAATTCCATGCCATGGAAATCGCGCCCGGAAAACATCTTCTACGGGTGCGGGTGACCTCCGGCGGAGCCAGCTATGACCAGTCCGCCACGGTGACGGGCGAGTTCGCCAGTGGTCAGGAAAACGTGCTACAGATCAACTTCAATAAACAAGGCGAGATGAACCTAAGCCTGCAATAGTTATAGCTCTGGCAACGTTGCCGCGAGCGGTGGGAAACTGTGAGCATGAAGAAGCCGGAATTGATAATTAGGCCGGGCCCAAGTGGTGATCCACTTTTGAGAGGCGTTTGTTCTTATTGTCCAGATGCCACCTTTGTCATTGTCGGGGACATAGAGGAAAACCGACGCGTAATCCAAGAAATGTTCGATAGGCACTTCAAAACGGTCCACATGGACGAGGAAGCCACCCAAGCCGCTGGCGGATCGTGAGAGGGTACTGATGGACAAGCACTCTCATTTCCCGGCAGAGAATGGCTAAAACTTCTATTTCCTAGGCCCCATGGGCAACGGATCCGTTTTTCGTGAAAATTCCTCAGCGTTAGCAATGGGAACCATGCGTGTGGGCAAGCCCAGATCGTTGGCCGGGAGCAGCCTGCCCATGCCGGCACGCCCGTTGCCAGCTCCCGTGTTTGATCTGATGCAGGTAAGAGGAGGCGTGGGACGTTGAGCACTTTTTCGGCGGTGAGTATCAGTCCAGTCGACGGCGAAGGGGACGTGGGCTAAGTAAAAGAGCCTGGGATTCGTTTGCTACTTTGGACGTCGCGGATGTTCCGTACGCTCTGTTCCAACATTCTCAGGTCCTCTTCAATAGCATGCGATAAATGTTTGAGTCCGTCTAACATCTCGATCATGCCCTTATCAACGGTGCTGAGT
>PLKR01000603.1:0-2080 GCA_003140655.1 Acidobacteriaceae bacterium
CAAACTCGAAGCGCAGATTAACAACTCGCTGACCGCAAGGTTTTCTCCCGGTCACGCCGCCTCCTACATCAAGCTCGACTACCCGGTCGCCTGGCTCAACCAGGACGCTTTCGCAGCCGTTCGCGTGAAAGAGCGCGACGCCGAAGCTGCCGTGGGCGAGGCGATGAAGCAGGCTGGATTGCTGCGCGACTACTTTACCAAGGCGCAACTAGCAGAAGACGAAGTCCCAAATACCGCTCTGGGTAGAAAATTCTCGAATAGCTACTCCTCCGCAGGCGGATGGTATGTGATGGGAGTGCCCGGAATCTACACGGTAGGTTCCGCCAGAGGCACGGACCACGCATCGCCCTACACTTACGACACGCACGTCCCCCTGGGTTTCTATGGACTGCCATTTCGTCCGGGAACGTATCGCACCCACGCCGAGCCGGTAGATCTGGCGGTCACGTTGGCATCGCTGCTCGGCATCAACGCTCCCACCCACGCAGTGGGGCGCGTGCTCACTGAGGCGCTTGCCCTTTCGCATCGCGGAGAAGACTCAGCGGGGTCTACTAATGCAGGGCTTCCCAAAGAAGGAGCGCCGCAGTGACCTCCTCGTCGGGAAACGGCGGCAAGTCTCCCTTGGATCTCAGCGTGACCTTTGCTGGCATTCAACTCAAGAACCCCATCATTGCGGCCAGCGGGACCTTTGGCTACGGGGTCGAGTTCGAGGATGTCGTTCACCTCGACAAGCTGGGTGGATTCGTCGTCAAAGGTCTCTCACGGGAGCCGATGATCGGCAATCCGCCGCCGCGCCTGTGGGAAACCGCCGCCGGCATGCTCAACGCCATCGGCCTGCAGAACATCGGCGCGGCGGCGTTTCTCACAGAGAAGCTGCCCANNGTTTCCTGCCCCAACACATCCGAGGGCGGACTACAGTTCGGCACCGATCCGCACTCCCTCGACGAAGTTGTGACCGCCGCCAAACGCATAGCGCGGCGGCCTCTGATCGTCAAGCTTTCTCCCAACGTGACCAACATCGCGCAGATGGCCCACATTGCTCAGGAAGCGGGCGCGGACGCCCTCTCGCTGGTGAATACTTTTGTGGCCATGGCCATCGACGCCGACACGCGTAAGCCCCGCATCGCCAATGTGACCGCCGGACTCTCCGGCCCGGCCATCAAGCCCATAGCCCTGCGCATGGTCTACGACGCCGCGCACGCCGTGAATATTCCTGTGATCGGCATGGGAGGCATTTCAACCGCGGCCGATGTAGCGGAGTTCATGCTCGCGGGCGCAACCGCCGTGCAGATCGGCACAGCCAGTTATTGGGATCCCTGCGCCACCGAGAAAATCGTAGACGAACTGCAGCGCTGGTGCCAGGATCGCAAGATCACCCACCTGGCGGAACTCACCGGCGGCATGATTTTGGAGTAGAGGAGCACCGGGAGCCCAGTCGCGAAGCGACGCCACTCATTAGCTCCGCACGTAAGTGCGGGGCGGCGCGAGCAACCGAGTCCCCTTACGGGGACGACACCAACTGCGGCACGCTCTACCGCCAAGCTCCCATGATCGCTCCCATCGCCAGGTAGCAAACCAACTGATAGCCCGTGTTGATCGCGTAGAGTTTGGCCGGCTGCCGGCTGAAGAGGGAATTCGTCAGTTGCACCGTGGTCACGAATCCCAGCCATACCGCCAGCCCCACTTTCATGCCATATAGCGGCGTGTTGATGGTCGCGACCGCAATGATTTTCCCGAGGACCGCCGCGGAGGCCAAGCTGGCCAATAGCGACAGCATGTAAGACGGCCCCGCGCTCTTCTGCATCTCGGCGAGCTTCGCTTTGTCGTCCGGGTCGTACCCCATCAAAACCATCCACGGACGCGCGAACAGCAATGGCGAGTACCACACGAACCCGACCACCATGGTGGCCAGGGCGCTTACCAACACTGCCCACAGGTTCACACCCATGAACTTCATGGAATACCTCCGCTAGTACTGAGGATCGGGCAAATAGGCCGCCACGAATGCGGTTGCACAGGAATGAAAGGATAGCTGCCGCGAAATGAAATGAACTGTTGATTGTTGATTTCTGATTGAAAA
>PLKR01000603.1:2094-5871 GCA_003140655.1 Acidobacteriaceae bacterium
GTTATCGATGGCCATCGAGAAATAGTCGCCGAAGGGGAAGCGGAAACCATCGGGCCGCACATAATCGTAGTTCCGGTCGTAGCCCCGCGCCGCGCCAGAGACCTGTGTCTCGGCCGACCAGGCGGCGCCGCCGTTGCTCGAACTGCGCTGGAAAACATTCCATAGCGGAGAGTTGCGCGTGTCCATCCACGCAATACGCACGTCGCCGCCCACACCGGCAGTGATCGCCGGAAAACAGTGTTCCACTTGATCATCCGCGGTCGAAACGTCAGCTTTCGTGGACCAGCTTGCTCCGCCCGTGGTGGAAGACGAAAAGTATATGCGTTCGGTGCCGCCGTGCGCGGTGCCCGCGTTCCACAGCGCGTAGACCGTTCCCGCCGCGTCGGACGCCAGCGCAACCTGGGCGCCCAGGAACTCCGCCTCGCATCCCTGGGCGGCGCAACCCGGTGGCGCGCTTGAAACGTCCAGCAGAACCGTGTTCCAGTTTCGGCCGGCATCCGTCGACCGGCTCACGTAAATGCTTACCGGCCGCGTACTAAGTTCCCGCCGCGCGTACGCCGTCCACGAGAAGTAGACATCGCCGCTCGGGCCGACCGTCGCGCCACCCGCCAGCGACCAGCCTGGCCCGGCGGTCGGGTTCACAATCACCGAGGCGAAGTTCTGGGCATAGTCGTGCGATGCGGCGACCACGAACTTCTGCTCGTGATTGAACCCCACGTATATATCCGCGCCGTGCACCGCCAGCACGGGCTTGTCCGCGTCTTCGTTGTCGCGCGAGTGCTCCGCGATCGCGAGGTACCAGCTGCCGCCGAAGTCCTGCGACCGGGCCACCATCACATCGCGCTTGTTGTTCTGCAGCCACGAGGCGTAAACCGTCTGCCGGTCCACGGGATCAACCACAATCTGCGGATCAAACTGACCGGTCGAAGAAGCTACCAGAGCATGGGGCGCTTGCCACGACAATCCGTTGTCATTGCTGACCACGAGCGCCATCGTGGGCGCAGTGCAGGCCGGGCAGTCGCTTACCGCGCCATACTGAGGAAAGAGAATATAGATGTGTCCATGACCGTCCGCCGCCATGGCGGGCTCCCACTGATCGCCAGTGGTGTAGCCGACGCGTTGTTGCGGAGTGAAGTTCGGAACGGCCAGCGCTGCCTGCGCGGTTGCGAGCGCCATAAGCAGACAGGTGGCAAACTTCTGCACACTCCGGGCGCGGCTGGATCCTGAACCCACAGACTTCTCCTTGGACAGCGACTGCGACAACGTTGGACGCACTTTACAATGAATCCGCCGCAGGGTCAATTACCCGATCAGGCCACTCTCGCCCTCGGGAGTGACTTTCTGGCGATTTCGTCATCTAATAGATGTGTCAAGCCGGCTGGCGGCTACAAGGAGCAATCGGAAGATGGAGAAAGCTACATTTGCAGCGGGATGTTTCTGGGGAGTAGAAGCGACTTTCCGGCAGATGCCCGGCGTCGTCTCAACGCGCGTGGGTTACACGGGCGGCAGCACCGATAATCCCACCTACAAAGAAGTTTGCACTGACAGCACCGGCCATGCCGAAGCAGTAGAAGTGGAATTCGATCCCGCCCAGGTTCGCTACACCGACCTGCTGAAAGTCTTCTGGGAGAACCACGACCCCACGCAACGCAACCGCCAGGGTCCGGACTGGGGCACGCAATACCGCTCCGCTATCTTCTTCCATACGCCGGAGCAGCAGACTGCCGCACAGGCCTCAAAGGAAGCGCTGGAGAAAGCCCACCGCTACTCCAAACCGATTGCCACGCAGATCGTTCCCGCGGTTACGTTCTATCCCGCGGAGGACTACCACCAGCAGTATCTGGAGAAGCGTGGCCAGGCAAGCTGCCACATCAAGGCGTAGCCACGCCGGGGAATGGAGCCTAGGTATACATCCCGGCGCTGTTCGTCTTAGGCCGCCGTCAAAAGCATCGGCGCACCCTTCGTGATCACAAGCGTATGTTCGTAATGCGCCGACGGCCTGTGATCGGCCGTGACCACGGTCCACTTATCTTGCGCGACGAACGCCCTGCCCGACCCCGCCGCAATAATCGGTTCGACCGTAATCACCAGGCCTTCGGTAAGCACTTGATTGGCTTCCGGATCAGCATAGTTGGGCACGCGAGGTTCTTCATGAATGGTGCGTCCAATGCCGTGTCCTCCCAGATCGCGAATCACAGAGAATCCGCTGCGCCTGACCTCGCGCTCGATCACCCGCCCAATCTCCAAAACCCGAAAGCCGGCTCGCGCCACCAGCATCGCCTTCGCGAAGGCCCGCTCGGCGCACGCGATCAAGCGTTGGCGCTCTTCCGTTACCTCGCCCACGGGAACGGTTGCCGCGGCGTCCGCCATGAATCCGTCTTTTTCGATCGTGACATCAAGCTTGACCAAATCGCCCTGCTGCAACGCGCGGCTGCCGGGAATTCCGTGCACCGCTTCATCGTTGAGGCTGATGCAGTTCACTCCAGGGAATCCGTAAACCAAGGCCGGAGCCGATCGCGCTGCGTGCTGCCTCATCACACCCGCGCCCACTTCGTCCAACTCCGCCGTGGTTATGCCCGGTCGCACTGCACTTTTCATGGCGCCCAGCATGAGGCAAACCACAGCTCCCGCAGCGCGCATCCCGGCCAATTCCTCCGGCCCATTGATGGACATGAGATTACCTCAAGGACATGATATCTCTGTGGCGGCCGAATATGTTCTTGGGGGCTGGCTTAACGAAGTAAGCTCGGGCGCACCCGCAGAAAAATCTGGAACGACACTGGATAATTGCCATACGCCGCATCCAGCACGGCTGGCTTCGAGTAGACCGTCACATCCGCTCCCAAGCCCAGTTGCCACGCCCGCTTCTGCACCAGATCGCGGGTGCCGCCGAAGGTGTAGGCTCCGATGCGGTATGCCGGATGGACCGCCGCCTGCGGAAACAATTCGTCCTTGTCGACCAGTTCCAGCCGGGTAAACGCGTAATTGCGCCGCCGGAAGTTCAGCGTGGATTCGAGCACGTAGCCGTTGAGGTTGACTCCGTCGGAGAGCTTGTGCACGCGCCCCCACACCAGCGACGTTGCCCAATTGCCCGCCGCCAGAGGATGGTTGTATTCCACGGAAGCTGTCTGCCGCCACTGGCTGCCGGGCTCCAGCGCTTCCGGCTTCTCCAGCCGTCCAACGCTGTACTGCGCCGTCCAGTCCCGCGTGGGAGCGACGCTCATCCGCCCGGAATACGAATCCAATGCAGCGGGTTGAATGCTCCAGCGTTCTTCATTCGGTTCACGCCCATTAAACGCCGAGGCCTCAAGCTTCACGCGGTCGATCACAAGTCCGGTGGTGACCACGCCGAAGCTGGTATGGGTCGAGTCTTGTAAATGGTGGCTGAGCGGCGCCAGCGGCAGTTCCGCAGCGGAGGCCCGGTGAATGTAGGTGACCGGTCCGAGCGCAGGCTCCGCCGATGGCCCGCCATACAATTCCCACGAGACTTTTTCCGACAGCGGCAACGTGTACAGCGCCGACAGTTCTGCGAACACATTGTGCGGATGCTGGTGGTCGACCAGCGGCTCTCCGTGGTAAGTCTCGCCCGTCTGAAACAGCTCCGGGAACCCGGGATGTGGTGAGGTCAGCGATTCCGCCGAGAACATCTGGCGCAACAAAATCGTTCCACCGGCCAGCTTGTGCTCCTCCATCAGCATTCCCCAATTCACCGACTCGGCTTTGCCTTCGCCCCGCGGTCCGCCTTGCTGGTTGTAGTCGGCGAAGATTACGCCGTGC
>PLKR01000603.1:5914-11387 GCA_003140655.1 Acidobacteriaceae bacterium
CGCCCCGATAACCGAACAGACGATGATTGACCGCGCGGCGGCTCTGGCCACAAAAAAACCTCATTCTCACAAGAGATGAAGAATGCTGACGTCGAGATATGCGCCGGAGCGCATTCCTACGAAGAATTTGAGGAAGGGAATTGTGGGCTAGATTCTCAGAGTCGTGATGGCGGGCGGGCCGCCGGAAGGCGCAAAAGCAGTTGGAAATGCGTCGTTGTCGCTGGCAGCGCCAAAGACATCAACCGCGTCAGCCTCCAGCGGCTGCAGCGTGGGGCACGGCGAAAAAACATTAGTAATCAGGGCCGAGGCATGACGACTCGCGCAGCAACGGTAATCAGCGGGCTGCGGATTGGACGGCACGCGGGGATGACATCCAGAGCTGTGTGAAGGCGCTGCCGAAGCGGGCAACAGGCACGCCGCTCCCGCACCGGCGCCAACCATCGCGGTCAACAGCGTTATCGCGATAATGCGTGAGAAATGAGCCAAAGCTACGTCCCGGTGATCTTCACGCGAAGTTCTTCCGGCAGGCGTTCACGGATCTCCTGCGGCAGGCGGTCATGCACGCGGCGCGCGCCTTCCTTGGCCGCACCCAGCACCGTGACCGGCGCGGGCGTGGCCACCGCCACCACCAGCCAGATCAGCGCAGACAAGGCAAAGCCCGCCAGCGCCGCAATCTCCAGCCAGAACGCGTGCCGCGGACCAAAGTGGCGGATCACTCCAAAAGCCAGCAGAAACACCCCGCCCGAAACCGAAGCCAGCGCGATCAGGCCTACGTCAATGATGCGGTGCATGCGTTGGCGGCCGCGGCAGCGCTCGCAAGCGGCGAAGTGGTGTTCGTAGTCGCCGCACATCTCCGGCGCCAGGCCAGAAATGTCGTAGCGCCAGCCGGCCAGAATCTTGCCCACAATCGGATCGATGCACTGCTGACCCATAAGTAAGCTAAAACTGAACTACGACAATTGGATCGGCGGCAAAACCTCGGACTGCACCGCCACCAGCACACGGTTCTGAAACAGGCCGCCCCGCTCAGCCAACGCTCTTTCTGCCTCTCGCCGGGCTATTTCCGGATGATTGTTCTGCTCAGAGAGATGCGCCAGCACTACAAACGCTGCACTATTATCATAGTCGTTAACGAAGAAATCCGCGAGTTTCTCGTTCGACAGGTGCCCCACGTTGCTCGCCACGCGCTGCTTCACCGCCCACGGATACGACCCTCCGCGCAGCATCTCCACATCGTGATTCGACTCCATGATCAGGATGTCAGACCCGCGCAAGTGGTCGCGGACATTCACGGGCAGATATCCCAGATCGGTAGCCACGCTCACTTTGGCGCCTTCCACGCGGAAAGTGAAACCTACCGGATCCGCCGCGTCGTGGGGGATGGTGAAGGGTTTCACCTCAATATCGCCAACCTGAAAGCGATGCCCCGACTCGAAGCGCTCCAGTTTGTCGAGTTGCGGCCGCTCGCCGTTCACGCTGCGCATGGCCCGCGCCCAGGCCGCATGCGTCGCTCCGGTCATGAAGACTGGGATGCGCAACTTCTTCGCCAGCGTTGCTAAACCATAAATATGATCGGAATGTTCGTGGGTGATAAGAATCGCCGAAAGCGACTGCGGATCCACGCCCAACGATTTCATGCGCTTGAACGTCTCACGACAAGAAATCCCGGCATCGACCAGAATCCGGGTGCGGGCGCTCGCCACAAACGCACAATTCCCCCGGCTCCCGCTGGCCAGCATCGAAACCGTGACACACATGCTAGGGAGCATACGCGACTCCCCTGTGGATTGGGAGTAACTTTTTGGCTATCCGATACCTTGGGGTGAACCCGGCTGCCGGCTTCCGGCAAGGCGTTGGCACAAGAACTAGAAACTGGAAACAGGAAAACCGGAAGCCGGAAGCCGGCAGCCGCTACACTGGTACAGCCACATTCTCCACCATCTCGCGCAGCACCTGATCCGCCTGCTCGGACTTCTTCAGCGTCGAGGCATAACCGCCGTTGACCACCACGCGGTGGGCAAAGACTGGCACCGCCAGCGCCTTGAAATCTCCCGGAGTGCAGAAGCTGCGGCCGTCGAGGAACGCCATGGCCTGGGCGGCCCGGTAGAGCGACTGTGCCCCGCGCGGCGAGACTCCCAACGACAAATACTCCGACTCGCGCGTCCGCCGCACGATTTCGAGAGCATAGGTCACCAGCGATTCATCCACGCGGATGAGCTTGACGGCTGCCTGCATCGCGAGCACGTCAGCGCCCGTCAGCACCGGGTGCAGATCCTGCAAGTGCGCCGCGCCCGCCTCCGAGCGCAGAATCTCGCGCTCCGCCGCGGCCTCGGGATAGCCCATGCGTACCCGCATTAGAAAGCGGTCGAGTTGCGACTCCGGCAGAGGATAGGTCCCGTGATGCTCCACTGGATTCTGCGTCGCGATCACCAGAAACGGCTGCGGCAGTTCGTAAGAGTGCGCGTCCACCGTGACCTGGCCTTCGTTCATTGCCTCCAGCAGCGCGGATTGCGTTTTTGGCGTCGTCCGGTTAATTTCGTCGGCCAACAGCACGTTGGTGAAGACGGGGCCGCGCTTGAACTCAAACTCCTGCTCCATCGCGGAATACACTGAGATCCCCAGCACATCGGAAGGCAGCATGTCGCTGGTGAACTGCACTCGCTGAAAGGTGCAATCGATGGCGCGGGCCAGGGCTTGTGCCAGCGTGGTTTTGCCGACTCCCGGAACGCCTTCAATCAGCAAATGTCCGCGGGCGAAAATGCTGACCAGCGCGAGCCGCACCACATCGTCGTTGCCGCGAATCACGCGGCGAAGCGCTTTTTCCAGTTCGGCAGCCTTGCAGGATACAGCGGTGGCAGTCTCGGGCGACATTGGATGGATTTTACTATCTGGCGCAGATGCGGCGGAGTTACCGATGTCATAGAGCTTCTAGCTACTAGCTCCTAGCCACTAGCTTGTGGCCCTCAGCTGTTAGCTCCGCCCCGTCGCCCCCATTGCCCGAAATGGTTTGTCATCCCGAGCGAAGTTAGGGATCTGGAGCCTCCTGCCACAAATTCAGAACGCGAGCACGAACTGATCTTGCAGTTGAGCTAGAAGCTAGCAGCCAGAAGCTAGAAGCGGTTTTACTGCATAAACTCGGCCGGCCGTCCCGTGAGCCGCTCGATCCTCTTGGCAATCGGCGGATGCGTCGAGAACAGATTGCCGAAGTTCATTCCCAGCAGCGGCTGGATGATAAACAGATGCGCCGTCGACGGAGTGGCCTGCATCGGCACTCGCCGCGAGTAGGCGTCCAGCTTCTGCAATGCGCTGGCCAGGGCATAGGGATTGCCGGTGTAGTGCGCTCCGGTTGCGTCCGCCTGATACTCGCGCGAGCGCGACACCGCCAGCTGAATCAGACTCGCGGCGATCGGCGCCACGATCAGCATGAACAGCGCGGAGAGACCGCCGCCGCGGCGGTCACGGTCCCCGCCCATGCCGCCAAAGATCATGGCAAAGCGTCCCATGCTGGCCAGCATGGTAATCGCACCCGCAATGGTTGCCGCCACAGAGCTAATAAGGATGTCGCGGTTGCCCACGTGCCCCAGTTCATGCGCCAGCACGCCTTCCAATTCTTCGTCGGTGAGCAGCCCAAGGATCCCATGGGTCACGGCCACGGATGCGTGCTTCGGGTTGCGGCCCGTGGCAAACGCGTTCGGCGACTCGGTTGGGATCACATAGATCTTCGGCATGGGCAAGCCAATCTTCTGGGTCAGCCGTTCCACAATCTCGTAAGCGCGCGGCAGTTGCTCGCGCGTGACCGGCTGCGCCCGGTACATGGCCAGCGCGATCTTGTCGGAAAAGAAGTAGGAGATGAAGTTCATCACGGCGGCAAACGCCAGCGCCAGCAGCATCCCATTCTGCCCGCCGAAGTAGCGGCCGAAGAACATCAACAACAGCGTAAGCGCGGTCAGCAGGAACGCAGTCTTGAAAGTGTTTCCCATAGTTATTGGATGTTACGCCGTGGGAGGCGATGCAGGTGTGCCAGAAAGGTGCTGAATGTTCCAACCGGAACATTTCAAGATGCAGGAATTTATCAGCGTAAGTCATTGATTTCCTTAGCGGGCGTTTGGAAGAGTCAATGGATTCAAGGGGTTAGGCTGTGGAAGAAACGTCTACTTTCGAGGGGGTCGGATGTCTACTAAAGTAGGCTTGACGGGCTGGTATTGTACTTTATAAGGTGCAGGCCCTGCAGGGGGGTAGCTGTTTTTCAAGGGTGCTTAAGATGGGTGCGTGGTGGGATAGGTCAAAGTCAAAGGCAAAAGCAGCGGGCCCCCGTTTACTCGTGTTGCGAAATTTAGAGTNNGAAATTTAGAGTGGGGCACCCTCCTGCCCGGATAGTTCAAGGTCAACATCAAAATCAACGTCAAAAGCAGCGGGCGGGGGCGCCCGCTCTACACGAGCCTAACTCTTTTTCTTGCGGGGTGATCGGAATAGCGGAGCGCCCCAGGCGCTTGCGGATAGTAACGCTCCGAAGAGAATAATGGCGTCGATGCTGGAGCGTCCTTCGGGGGACCAGTAGACGTCTTTCAGGTTTAGCCAGAGGGCGAATTCGTCGAGCGTCAGGGCCGCGCCCACGCCGTAGAGGATCGACATCAACCGGCTCAGAAGGATCGACGAGTCGTCCTCGCCGGTACCGATGTCGGCCAGCCAGCCGTATCCCACCGCCAACAGAATAATGATGCCGAAGACCAGGTGATGAATGTGCTCGCCTCCGTGCTCGATGAAATGGAATGGCGGGACATTGTGCAGAACGGCAAAGACCACGGCACGGACTCCGGCGAAGGTCAGAAAGAAACTTAACGACGCCACGAAGAGACGGCGCCGCGGCCGGTCGGGGATGCGCTCGTGGATCACCCGGCCCAGGGGCGTTCCCTGAGCCAGCAACAGCAGGAAAGCCGTTGCCGCGATCGCGAGCAGTAGGATGAACCAAGTGTAGGCCATACAACATTAGAGCATTTCCGGAAGCGGTGTCGCCTGGTGGAAACAGGAAAGCAGGTTCCTCCACTCCGCTTCCCCTTCCCTCCGGGACGGGGAAGCTCCTGTCGGAATGACAATCTGTAAAGATGCTGCCGGCGAACTCCGCTCAGGCCTTCTGCGCTTCTCGCTTTAGCGCTCGGTCCAGGGTTTGATCCAGGGCGGATTTGGCGCTCTCGTATTCTGACTGCGAGATTTGGCCTTGCCTGCGTTCCACTTCGAGCTGGAAGAGTTCTTCTTTAAGTGCGTCGAGCAGCATGGAGGCGGGACGCGCCGCCGGAGCTGGTGTGGCGAGACCTGGCGCCGGCCCGTACTCGTCTTCTTCATCATGCACAGCGCTATGTGTGGCCGCTCGCGTGGGCGACGCAGCCCTTTGGCGCGCCAGAGCGCGTGCCGCGGACTGTTGCCGCAGGGCTACATAAACTCCGCCGATGATCAAAGCCGCGGCGATGCCTCCGAG
>PLKR01000544.1:0-13782 GCA_003140655.1 Acidobacteriaceae bacterium
ATTCCGAATTGGGCGGCGGTAATCGCCATTGCCGCGGTGCTGAGGAAACGGCGGCGCGGATGGTTGATATTCTCGGGCATCTTGGTCAGATTCATTGGTAGGTCTCCTCGGTTGAACGGTTGATGTTGAATGAAGCAGGCTGCGCAGCGAGAATAAAGTCCCAGCGCGGCTTTGCATTTCTTTCCGCGGCCACGCCGACAACGAGCGAACCCGATCCTATTTCTCCACGC
The DNA here is from genome assembly GCA_003140655.1 of Acidobacteriaceae bacterium. GTDB lineage: Bacteria > Acidobacteriota > Terriglobia > Terriglobales > Acidobacteriaceae > Sulfotelmatobacter. The sequence goes on from PLKR01000544.1 coordinate 231, forward strand.
GGATAAACGCGCCGCTCGAGGCGTTGACCGCAACCGTCAGCTTGGCGGTTTCGCGAGAACCGCCGTAGATGACGTGCCAGGTCAGTTCGTTGGTGTTGTGGTTCCAGTCGCAGATGTAAATGACGGGAGTGGTGGGATCTTTTTCCAGGATCTTGTTGCCGCCGTGTTTCTGTGCTTCGGCAAAGGCCTGGTCGGAATCCACCTTGAGGAAGGCCACGTCAAAAATCTGAGTGGAGGCGTTGCTGGGGTTATATGTATCTTCGTTGCCGGGAGAGACGCCGCGTGAGGGGGCGTCGGGGGCGTTGCTGCCGGACCAGAAGAAAGGCTTTACACCGTGTTGTATGGCGGAGGCAAAGCTGGCACGCCAAATCGCAGATTTGCCATCCTGGCCATTGCCATCGACTGACGGGGTAGACTCGATGCGGAAGGGCTTCACGTCCGCGGCATAATTGCGCGCGGCGATAAAGACCTTCTGAAAGGCGGCGCGACCCGTAAGCAGCTCCGGAGGCTTGGGTTCGGGCTTGGCTTCGGGCGGCTTGGCTGGGGTGTTGGACTCGCAACCCGCAAGCAGCGCGAGACTCACCAGGAGTGCGGCAGCGATAGCAGACGTGGCAAAAGCGCGCCCATTGCGGAGCACCATTCTCACGACTCGAACGACGGGTGCTTCAACGGCTGCGGTAACAACAGTGGCCTTCGGTTGCACAAAGTGCCGCATCTGCATGGCGACCTTCCTGCTATAACTGGGATGATTTAATGGACGCGCAACATTCTACCTGAAGCNNGGCAAGTGGTGTGCGGCGGAAGTGTTGGAACACTTGTACCTGAGCTATACGGGAACGATCCAGGGATTCGAGAAGGTGTTGAAAAGCGGCAAGCCGCTGGCGACGCGGCCATTGATGGCGCATCGCGTGCGAACCGCGGTGGTGGTGGGATTGGGACATATGCCTGCAGGAAGCAAGTCACCGGCGGTGGCAAAGCCGAGGGGCTTGCCGGCGGAGAAAGTCCGAAACGAGATCGGGGCAAAGATGGCGGTGATGGATGCGATCATCGCGCAGTGTGAGGCCAGCTTCGGGCGCCGGGTCCATGTGCTCGACCATCCGATTCTGGGTCCGATGAGCGCGTCGCAGTGGAGAAAAATGCATCTGGTGCATGGGCGGCATCACCAGAAAGAGCTTCTGCGGCTGCGGGAGGGTGGACCTCGGGGGCTGAAGCCCGATTCTACTTTGCGCCCTTAATGCAGACCTGGAAGGCCTGCTCCACCCGCGTGCTTCCTAGTCGATCATGGCGGAGGGAACCCCGGCCTTGCGGGCTTCTTCTTTCATGTCGTCGAGTTTCTGCTTGGCATCGTCGACGGCTTTCTGCTTGTCGGCGAGCTTCTGCTTATAGTCCGCGTCTTCCTTGTCCCACTGGGCTGAGTTGCGGATGCGGTTGCCCGCGTCGGCGTACATGACGGCGGCACGAAGCTGGTATTCGCGCTGCAGCACGTCGAGTTCGCGGCCTGCGAGGTCAATCGAATCCTTCTGCGCAGACAGCTTGTCTTGCCAGGCTTTCCAGGCAGCTTGTTTTTTGGCCTTTTCGTCATCGGCGGAAGCGGCGGGTTTGGCCGCAGCGGCATCTTTGCTGTCGGCGGCAGGGGTTTTCTCGCTGGCATCAGCAGCGGGCGGCTGCGGGCCCACGACGGAGAGCTTGTCGTCCACGGGAAGGTTGTCGTTGTCAAAGACTTTGGGCTTGGCTTTGGCGGTGCCCGGATCCTTGCGGACCTTGCGTGCATAGTCGCCGAGAGACGATTGATCCGGCGACGATTGACCCGGCGCCGTTGATGTGGTCTGCGCTCCGGCCGGAGAACCCAGCAGGACTGTGGAAAACGTGAGTACGAATCCCAACCCGATGTATTTGATGCGCTTCATAGTTTCATCCTTTACTTGCACTGTGCCTTGCGGCTCGATCTTTAACCTAAATCCTCAACGACGACCTTCAAATCTTGTTGCCGGCCGCGCTGGCACGAGTTGCCGTGCCCGCAGCGGTGCGTTCCGTTGCCAGGAATCCCCCAATGTGGCGGTCGAGACGAGCCGCCTCGCTGGCGATGTCGGCGGCCAATTCCGGAGCCAGCTCAGGATCACGATTGCGCGCCAACTGCTGGGCGTATCCGGCGATCGTAGCCAAGGAAGTGCGCAGCTCCAGCGCCATCTCGGCGGAAATCTCGCCATGCAATTGTTGCTGGTCGCGGATCCGCTCGAACTCGCTGCGATCGCTGATCAGGCAAGCGGCACCGAGCAAGCTGCCATCGACAGCGGGCACCGGCGAAACTGTCACGGCGATCCGAAGCTTCCGGCCCGTGGGAGTGGCGTAGTCGGCCTCGAGTTGCCGGCACTGGCTACCCTCACGCAGCACGGCATTGACTTCTTCAGTGAGCCGCCGGGGTGTGTCTCCCAGCCCATCGGCATAGAAGGTGGAAGAGTCCTGCGAATAAACTGCGGCTCCGCGAAAAATATCCTCTGCGCTCATGCCCGAAGGGGAATTGAAACCCAGAATCTCCTTGGCAGCGGGGTTGGCCTGTCTTACTAGTCCGTTGAGGCCGAAGACCAGCACGCCGGAGGAAAGATTGGAGAGCACGGCCTGACTAAAGTTCTCAGTAGTGCGGGCGCGGCGTTGTTCGGCCAGCGTCTGCACCTGCAGTTCGTGCTTCTGTTGCTTGAGTTGCTGGATGACGGTGTTGTAGAGATGAAAGGGCAGATTTTCCGGGGTGGGCGCGGAGGAGGAGTCGAGATCGGATTCGGCGGCGATGTTCCGCCGCAAGCTGCGCATCAGCCAGATGGCAAATACAAAGGCGCTTCCTGCCGCGAATAGCACCAGCATGGCACGCAAGATCAGCGGATTGGCAAGCAGCCTTACCACCAGAGCCTCCCGTACCAACGCAAGAACTGGTTGCCCATGAAGAGCGCGAGCAAAGCCATGCTGCCAAGGAAAACACCGAAGGGCATTTGATAATGCCGGTAAACCATTTGCGCGGATTGCCATCCGCGGCGGCGCGCGGCCTGCAGATTTGCCAGCCGGCGCTGAAAACGGTGGGTGCGCTTGATCCACACCACAAGGACGGTCGTCAGGCCAAACAGCGATCCCGCAAGCGAAGCGGCAAAGATCGTGAAAATGGTGAGCTTCATGCCNNCGCCAGCGCAAGTAGACCGCTCCCGCGCCGTAAATGAACGAAGCACCCAAGGCCGCACCGAGCAGGGAATCGAGCAGGGAAAGCAGACGGGCGGCGAGGTCCGCGCTGAGGGGCAGATTCACCATTCCCGGCAGAAACTGCGAAGCCACATCATGCACTGGAACCAGCAGACTGAACAGCAGACCCAGGGCGAGGCCGGGGAGCGTCAGCTTGTCGGGCAGGAGCTTGGTTTCGGCGTCGGTGAAGATGAGCCCGAGGAGAAGAAATCCGAAGAGGCAGTATTTCAGCGTAGTCAGAGTAAGGTCGAAATAAGCGTAGCAGCCGAGAAAGAGAGCGGCGGTGAGCAGTTCCACGAAGAGGTAGCGCGCCGAAATTCTGGCTTTGCAATGGCGGCAGCGGCCGCGAAGAAGCAGCCAACTGACAACCGGCAGGTTGTCATAGAAGGCGATAAGCCGCTTACAGCGGGGGCAGGCCGAACGCGGCGTCACCACCGACAAATCCAGGGGCAGGCGGTAGATACACACGTTCAGAAAGCTGCCAAAGGCCAGCCCGAGGAGAAAAATCGCCAATGCATAAAACGGGTCCACTGAGTCTTTGAGCATCCTTCTGGAAGTGCGATCGCGCTTCCACGCGGCCCATCTTCCTGAGAACGCAGATATTCCAGGTTCTTGAGTGGATTATAAGGCGGCGAGGGTAGGGAGGACTAAGGTACTGAAGTCACTGTCCGAACGGACAATGGGGGCAAGCCGACCAGAAATACCGAGGGCTGCCTCGGGAAACCCGAGCCTCCCTCTCAGAGCAAAGCAAAGCGGACGACTCCCATCGACGAAGAAGCCGCCTCGCTTCGCTCGGCAGGCAGCGGAGGGCGGCTGTCCCCACACGAGCATGTCTGCAAACTGCGCCGTTACCAGCAGAGCGGCGAGTTTGACCTCGAAAAGGAACTATGCCACACTGCTCGCGGCATTATCTATGACGCGCCGTAGCGGCACTGTGGCGAACGATTGTACGCGCCTGATCTGCGCGTCATTTGTGCTCTGCTGGCTGCTCGCGACCGCGACATGGGCGCAACGGGGTGGCCCCCCCAATGACACGGGTTCCCTGCGGGATTTTTCCACGTCGTACGAAACAGCTCCCGGGACCTGCGTGCTTGTCTTCACGGTGTTCGCCGAAACTACCAGAGCACATCTCGACCGCCAGGCGCTGCTCCGGCTGGTGAACCTCTCAAATCAAACGGCTACCTGGCAGACCACCGAGGATGCGTCGCGGGGTGTATTCACCAACATTCCGTTCGGAAGCTACGCCGTCGAAGTGAGTGCTGTGGGCTATCTCAGCACGCAGAGGGAAGTGGAGGTGGCGAATTCACTGCGGCCGGCTTTGATCGACATCGTGCTGCAGCGCGACCCTTCCGCGATTAATCTCGACGTGGCCGATCGCATTCTGTCTGCCAAGGCGCGGAAAGAAACGAAACGTGCGGTCTCAGCGCTNNAAGTCCGGCAAGTTCAGCGATGCGCAGAAGCAGCTCGACGAGGCTTACAAGTCGGCTCCATCCAGCGCCGACCTCAATTTCCTGCTGGGATATTTGTATTTCCAGAAGAAAGACTTCGAGAAGGCATCGAATTACCTGGGAACGGCCACAACCCTGAGTCCCCACAATGCACAAGCCTTGACGCTGCTGGGAAGGTCGCGCCTGGAACGCGAGGATTATGTTGCGGCGAGGTCTGCGCTGGAGCAAGCGGTGGCGGCCGATGCCGAAAACTGGCTTCCGCACAACCTGCTCGCCGATAGCTACTTGCGGCAAAAGAATTACGACAAGGCACGAGACGAAGCTCAGGTCGCGATCGCCATCGCTAAAGGTAAGACGGAGGCAAGTCCGGCACAGATCGTTCTGGGTCAGGCGCTGGTTGGCCTGGGACTCGATCAGCAGGGCATCCAGGCGCTGGATACTTTTCTGCAGGAGTCGCCCCGTCATCCCATGGCGGGGCAGGTGCGCAGCCTGATCGCCGAAATCCGGGAGTTCGAATCCGCTTCCCCGTCCGCAGAGAATGCGGCGACGGAGGCACGACTCGCAGGCGTCGACCCGCTGAAGGCGCTCGCGGCACCTAGACTGTCGGTGAAATCCTGGCAGCCGCCCGGCATCGATGAGACGAAGATTGCTCTAGCGTTCGGTGTCACCTGCCCGTCCGAGAAAGTCGTGGAAGAAACCGGAAGGCACGTCCAGGGACTGGTGGACGACGTGGCGCGCTTTGCCGCGGTCGAAGACCTGGTCCACCAGAGCCTCGACGAATTCGGCAATCCCATTCGTACTGAAACGCGGAAATATAACTATGTGGCATCGATCTCCGAGCCTCAGCCGGGTTCTCTTGCGGTCGACGAGTATCGGCTCGATAAATTACATAACTTAGACCCGGTCGGCTATCCCGACGAGATCGCCACCGCAGGATTCGCGGCGTTGGCAATCGTCTTTCATCCGCACATGCGCGACAACTTCGACATGAGCTGTGAAGGGCTGGGGGACTGGCACGGTCAGGCGGTCTGGCTTGTGCGCTTCAGCCAGCGAAGCGACAAACCCAGCCGCATGCACAGTTATAAGGTCGGCGATCTGGTGTATCCCGTGAACCTGAGGGGACGCGCCTGGATTACCGCCGACAATTTCCAGATCGTGCGCATCGAGTCCGAACTGGTTCGGCCGATGCCGGAGATAAAACTTCTCAGCGAACATCAGGTTGTGGAGTACGGACCGATTCAATTCGAGAAGAAGAATACGTCACTCTGGCTGCCCAAGAGCGCGGAGATCTACTTTGATTTTCGCCGCCACCGCTACTATCGCCGGCATAGTTTCGATCACTACATGTTATTTTCGACCGACACCGAGGAGAAGCGCAAAGAGCCCAAGGCTGGGATGCCGGACCGCAAACTCAATCCGTTGCCCAACTGATCTTTGAACAGTGTGCTTCGAGACACGGACTTCGGACGGGAATCTGCGTAGGTCACCGGTCGCGCCCGAATGTTCTAGTGGATGAACTTGTAGTCGACGATCGAGGCGGCCAAAAGGCCGGCGCTGGCTTCCGTATCTTTATCCTGATCCTGGTCCCGGTTCTGCGCTTCTTTACCTTGGTTGTCTTCGAAGCGGACCACGCGCCCCTGGCAGAGCACGTTGCGGTTCTTCTGGCCGGAAATTTCTTCGGGCATCTCAAACACCATCTCGACCAAAGCATTCACCGGCAGCTGCTGTGGCCCATGAAACAGCACGCCGGTCTGGCTGAGGTTTTCCAGGGTGCCCTCGTACCAGGTACTGGTGCGATTGACGCGGTAACGAAGAGCCGTTTCCAGCTTCAGGCGGCGGGCGCGCGGGGTCCAGGACGGCCGCTTCTCCCGTGTGTGGCTGCGCCGGACGAGGGTTTCGGGCTTGGCATGCTCCATGCGTTTGGTGCGCCGCATGGTCGTCCAGTCATACTTGTACTCGGCTGCGCACAACATGCAGACCTGATAGTAGTCTCCGTCAGCGCCGCGACGTGGCCAGGAAAACTCGTGGGAGCAGCGCCCGAGCATAAGGACGTCCATGATTTTCTGCGGCATGATGGTTACTTTCGGACCTAGAGCCCGAAGCGTAATCATCTCCCGAAGNNGGGGTGACCCCGAAGACAAACCGTGTTGATACAAGTACTTATGCTGTGGCATGTTTTCTGGAGGCAGGGTAAAGGGCTTCCGAAAAGGCCGTCCCACGCGGGCAAAGTGTATGATCGCGGCATGGGAAATGCCTCGGCGCGCGATCTGACGGCCTTCATCCTCGCCGGTGGCAAGAGCACGCGCATGGGCGTGGATAAGGCGTTTGTGGACTACGAAGGCCGCACACTGCTGGCCCGGGCCCTAGACTTGGCCCGCTCGATAACCCCCGAGGTGCACATCGTGGGAAGTCCCGAGAAGTTTGCGCCGTTTGCTCCGGTGGTGGAAGATGTATTCCGCGACTGCGGGCCGCTGGGCGGAATTCATGCCGCGTTGCGGTCTTCGTTGACGGAACTCAACGTGATGCTGGCGGTGGACACGCCAGCTGTCTCCTGGACGTTTTTGCAGTATTTGATCAGCCAGGCGCGGGGTACGCCCGAGGCGGTCGCGGTGGTTCCGCGTGACGGCGATGGCTGGCAGCCGCTGTGCGCCATTTACCGCCGGGAATTCGCCGGCGCGGCGGAGAATGCTTTGCGAGCCGGACGCAACCGGATTGACTGGTTGTTCGATTCGGTGCGAACCCGAGCGATCGAACCTGAAGAGTTGGAAGGCGCCGGATTCTCGCGCGCTATCTTTCGCAACCTGAACACGCCCGAGGAATTGCAGGCCGAGAAGCGAAGGGCCTGACTACCGTCACACGGAACTGACTTTCGAGAGCCAACCGATGCCCGATCCCGTCCCGCAGCGTTACATCGAGTTCCGCGAAGTCTCCAAGGCTTTCGGCGAAAACGTCGTGCTTGATCGCGTCAGCTTCAACGTCATGCCGGGCGAGACGGTCTGCATCCTGGGGCGCAGTGGCGTGGGCAAATCGGTTTCGCTGCAACTGCTCATGGGCTTTCTGAAGGCAGATTCCGGGCGGGTGATTGCCGCCGGCGAAGACATTACCGACTTTTCTGAACAGCAGATGGAAGCGGTCCGAAAAAAAGTTACCATGGTGTTTCAGAACGGAGCGCTGTTTGATTCCCTGACAGTCCGCGAGAATGTGGCTTTTCCCCTGCGCGAAACCAGGGACTTGTCGGAAGAGCAGATCTACGAGATCGTCGACGGATTGTTGAAGATGGTGGGCGTGCAAGAGATGCGCGACCTGCTGCCCTCGGATCTCTCGACCGGCATGAAACGCTCGGTGGCCATTGCGCGGGCGCTGGCGGCGCGGCCGGAATGCATTCTCTACGACGAGCCTACCACCATGGTGGACCCGCTGATGGCGCAACTGCTCGGCGATCTCATCGAGCGGCTCAAGCGTCAACTGAACCTGACCAGCATCGTGGTCACGCACGACATGCGCCTCGCTCAGAAACTCGCCGACCGGGTGGTCTTCTTATACGAAGGCAAAGCGATTTTCTTTGGAACGTACGAGGAGATGGAAAAATGCAAGGAGCCCATCGTGCAGGAGTTCCTGGAACTGGACGAGTTGAAGCTGGAAGCGTAGAGCAGTGGCCAGTGGTCAGTATGCATTGGATGCTTACGTCCGACTCGCCAAGCCTGGTTGTCTTTCGTAGCCGCTGCACCTGAGAACCGGCAGGCGCGGATATTTCTGGAAACGCGGGTCGGTGAACGAAAGCTGGCACTGAAGGAAGGTCGAGGCTCGGTCGGATGTGATTTGCCGCGCGTGAGCGCAGTCGGCGCAGAGGCCGAGATCGTTTGCAGAAACCGATTGGGGAGATGGTGCCGTCCTGCCGTCTTGCATAGTCAAGTCGCGTCCTGACGAATCACCGTTAATCACTGACCACTGGACACGGACCACTGCTCTTAGAATCCTTGCCGCACCAACTCTTCCACGGTGAGCGTACTCTCTTCCAGTTCGCTGGTCATCATTTTCTCGACATACTTCGCAATCAAATCTGCTTCGAGATTGACCAGATCGCCAGGCTTGAGCGAGTTAAGGTTCGTCACCTCGACGGTGTGCGGAATGATAGCGATGGTGCACGTTCCGCCCTCAAGCTTCGCCACAGTGAGACTGATGCCCTCGATGCAGACGGAGCCTTTGTAGACGGTGTACTTCTCTACATCACGCGGCAACTCGATGCGCAACCACCAGTTTTCCGAGTCGGCGATGCGCTCCAGGGCGATGACTTGGCCGACACCATCCACATGGCCCTGCACTACGTGCCCGCCAAAGCGGCCGTCGGCTTTCATGGGTAGTTCCAAATTGACCAAAGCGCCCTCGTGCATGCGCGAGAACGACGTTCGCACCCAGGTTTCAGGAGCCAAGTCGGCGCAGAACGAGCCTGGCTTGATGTCGAGCGCAGTGAGGCAGACTCCGCTCGCCGCGACGCTGTGGCCGGGCTTCAGTTCCTTAGGTACATTCTCCGCTGTAATGGTAATGCGGCGATTCTCGCCGCGTTGTTCGATGCGGGTGACGCGACCGACTTCTTCCACGATGCCAGTAAACATGAAGACCTCGATAAGCAACGAAATATCATAAACCTACCACGGAGGCACGGAGACACGGAGAAGAATCATTTTTGAATTGGTTTTCTTCATGGCTCTGCGGTGAAGTCACTCCTCGTAAGGATCGCGCAGGTAGCCCTCTACGGCGAAGTCTTCTGCGAAACGATGCAGATGGAGATGCTTTACTTGCATTGGCTCATCCATTGGGCGGAAGCCCGCGCCGGCAGCGACTGGCACCGAGCCAGCGCCCGCCATGACTTTCGGTGCGTAGTAGAGGAAAACCTTGTCGACTACTCCAGAGGCGAGCGCCGTCCCGTTCACCGCCGATCCCCCTTCGATCATCACACTCGTGATTTCAAGTTCTCCCAGGCGGTGAAGAATCGCATGAATATCCGGGCGGCCATCCGATGCTGCCGGTGTGAGACGCTCGACCTGAATGCCACGCGCCTCCAGTTCACGCTTTCTCTTTTCCTCGCAGGAGGTACAGAAGACGACCACATCATTCTTGAAGGCGCCTTCATTCGCGACGCTCTGCACTACGCGCGAGTCCAAGGGCAGTCGCAAATGCGAATCGAGAATCACGCGCAGCAACGGGTGCCTCCGCGGATTGCCGCTGCGATCGGTGAGCCGCGGATCATCGGCGAGAATCGTTCCCAGACCCACTAAGATCGCATCGCTCTGATGACGCTGTTGCTGGACGTGCGCACGCGCAGCCTCGCCGGTGATCCATCCGCCGGCAGGAATTCCTGCCGCGCGGTGCGCAGCCGACGCTGGTGGCGGAGCGATCTTGCCGTCAAGCGTCATCGCGGCCTTCAGGGTAACCAGGGGAACGCCGTGGCGAACGTAACGGGCGAAGGCCTCGTTCAGACGGCGAGCTTCCGCCTTCAGTCCACCAACCTCCACGTGGACGCCCGCCGCGCGCAACTTCTCAAAGCCTCGCCCGCTCACTTTCGGATTGGGGTCTGGCATGGAAGCAACCACGCGACGAACCCCGGCAGCGATCAAAGCGTCGGTGCAGGGGGGCGTACGGCCCTGGTGCGAGTGTGGTTCGAGATTGATGTAGAGCGTGCCGCCCCGCGCCTTGTCGCCGGCTTGCTCGAGGGCGCTCACTTCGGCGTGCTTCACGCCGTCGTAGGTATAAACACCCGTGCCCACGGTGCTGCCCTGCGTGTCGACGATCACAGCGCCGACGTAAGGATTGGGCGAGGCTAATCCGATGCCTTGGCGCGCAAGGTCAAGCGCGCGGTGCAGGAACTTCTCGTCAGTGGAGTGGTCGGGCATGGATGCGAGAGGACAAGGCAAATCCACCACGGAGACACGGAGTCAGGGAAAAACCCATTTGGGTTGCTTTTCTCCGTGCCTCCGTGGTGAAAAACAGTCTCTATTCGAACAACGAATCCACAAATTCTTTCGGGTCGAACGGCAGCAAATCACCCACCTTCTCGCCCACACCGACAAATCGCACGGGCAGACCCAACTCGCGCGAGATGGCGACCACCACGCCACCTTTGGCGGTGCCGTCGAGCTTGGTNNACCAGCAGCGTCTCGTGCGGCGCCCCGGGAATAATGCGCTGGGCCGTGCGGCGCATTTTGTCCAGCTCGGACATGAGGCTGGTCTTGGTGTGCAGGCGGCCCGCGGTGTCGACGACCACGTAGTCTGTCTTCCGTGCCGTGGCGGCTTGCAGCGCGTCGAACAACACGGCCGCAGGATCGCCGCCCGGCTTGGTTTTAATCACTTCCGTGCCCGTGCGCTCGCCCCAGATCTCTAGCTGATCGATGGCCGCTGCGCGGAAGGTATCCGCCGCGCACAGTAGCACGCTCTTGCCTTGCGCGCGAAATACCTGCGCCAACTTGCCGATGGTTGTGGTCTTGCCGGTGCCGTTTACACCCACAACTAGAATTACTTCGGGCGTGCCATCTACTCTTTGGACAGGCTGCGTGTTGGCCGCATTCAGAATGGCCAGCAACTCTTCTTTCAGCAGCCGTTTCAGCTCCTGGACATCCCTGATCTGTTTGCGGTCGGCCTTGTCGCGGAGCTTGCCCAGGACTTCCTGGGTGGTCGTGGTGCCCAGGTCGGCGCCGATTAGAGTAGCCTCCAGATCGTCGAGCGTATTGCGGTCAATTTCCTTGCCAAAGGCAACGACCTCTTCGATGCGCTCGGCGAGGTTCTCGCGTGTGCGGGTGACCGCCTGCTTCATGCGCTCGAAGAGTCCAGTTTTCTTTTCTTCGGTACTGCCGAACAGAGTTTGAATCATGAGGGATCCCACTTAATTATAGCGGTCAGGCGCTGTCAGACTGCGGCGGGGCGGGCAGAGGATGAGCGGGAAAATGGTTAAGCGCGCGTTCGTTCGAGGTTGGCAACTTCCGCATCGGACCGCACCGGCGCAGCGGGCGGGACATTTGCGGCAGCATCCGCGGCCACAGGCCTTTTGATTGAGATGCGCTGAATGCGGATCTCGCCCCGCTCGTAAACCGCCACCAGCGCGGCTATCGTCTCGGGATCAAGCCGTTTGCCGGCAAGGCTGTGGATGATTTTCAACGCTTCTTCCGGAGTATGGGCATGTTGATAAGGGCGATTGGTGGTCAATGCATCGAAAGTGTCAGCCACCGCTATCACGCGCGCCAGCAGCGGAATCTGATCTCCCTTGAGGCCATAAGGGTAACCGCGGCCGTCGAGAGCTTCGTGATGAAGTTCAATGCCGGGGAGCATTTCCGCGAGCTGGATTACGGGACGCAGGATATTGGCGCCCTTCGTGGTGTGGGTCTTCATGACCTCNNTTGCCGATCATCAGCGAGTAACGCGTGACCCGGTCAGAGTGGCCGCGGGTGTAGGGATCCTTCTCGTCAACCGCGCCCGCCAGCATCTGGATCGAACCCAGAAACAGAGCGCGATTCTCTTCCGCGGCCCGCTTCAGATCTTCGACGAACTGTTCCAGGTCTTTGGACATGGTGTTAAAGGTCTCCGCCAGTTCGCCGATTTCGGTGCGGCTTGCCAGGTGAACGCGCTGCGAAAAGTCGCCGCGCGCCAGAGCGCGGCTGGATTGGGTAAGAACCTGCAGGGGATAGGTAATCCTGCGGGCCGCGAAAATGCTTACGCCAATGCTCAACAGCACTGCGAGCAGCGCCAGCAGCCGCGCCGTGCGCTGCATCTCGATGACTCCACGATAAGCCTCGAGCTGCGGCTTCTGTACCACGACTGCCCAATCGAGCGGCATTACCGGGCTGTAGGTGCCAAGCATCTCCACACTGTTCTTGCCCTCGTGTACGGCGAATTCTTTCGTGGCGGCCAACTGCGCCTTACTGCCCTCGTCCACAAAATTGCGGACGATCTCCAGGCTCGTCATGTCCTGGCCGGTCACATACAGGGGAGTGCCGGAAGCCACCAGCCGGCCTTGGGCGTCCACGACATAGGGAATCAAACCGCCGCCGCTGACTTCGCGCAAGCGGCTAATCAGGAATTGAAGGTCCACGACCGCGCCCACCATGCCCAGAAAACGGCCGCCATAGCTGACGGGACTGCTCACCAGCAGAACCGTCCGCGCCGACTTGCCGTCTCCCACTTGCAGCGCCTGGCCGTTGTAGGCGCGGCCATCGCGGGCTGCGTCAAAGGCATGTTGCAACTCGCGCTGCAGAAAAGCGTCCGGTGCGATTCGTCCGGCAGAGACTCCTTTCGCGTCGGAGTTGAGCAGAGTCGCGTAAGCGAGTTCATCGGAGGAAGAAACAAAGTTTTCCAGCAGGGCGCGCAGCTCCGGCGCTTCGATGTTCTTGCTGCCGATGTCGCCACCGCTCGCCACCTGAATCGCCGACGAAAGGTTGGCCAGCATCATCCGCAGAGAGCGCTCGTGCTGCGAAAGATCGTCGGCCAGCGACCGCGTCACCGTATTCTGCAACAGCATCTCGTTGGTCTTCAGCCGGTCCCGGTTAATGGCCTCCACTTGCGCGGAGTAGAAGTACATGGGGACAATGCTGATCACCACCAGCACACCGAGAATTACATATAAAATGGGCACGCGCGCCGGATTGGGTGCTGTGGAAGACAAGTCGCTCCCCGGGCTCGTTTCGGAGGCGCCGTCGATCGAAGTGGCGGCGGATTTCACAGGTATCTATAGAAGTTTAATGTGGATGGAGTGCCTGGAGGGGAAAACAGCGAGTTTTATCGTTACGAAAGTACCAGCTAAAACGAGCCTCTGGCGCGGGTTTGGCAAGGAAACGCACTGGACGCCGGCTGCCGCCTTTACCGCCTTACGTTATGAGCGTTTCGCTTTTGCTGCT
>PLKR01000544.1:13878-14023 GCA_003140655.1 Acidobacteriaceae bacterium
AGGCCGCCCGTACAAGTCAGCACCAGGTCGCCCAGGCCCGCGAGGCCCGCCATAGTTTCAGCTTTGCCGCCACAAGCCACCACCAGCCGCGTCATCTCCGCCAGGCCCCGCGTGATGAGGGCCGCCACGGAATTGTGCCCCAAGC
>PLKR01000254.1 GCA_003140655.1 Acidobacteriaceae bacterium
TCCGACAGGTCGCCCACGCTCAACTGAGCGCGGCGCTGGTCCAGATCGAATTTCATCACATGACGGCGAGGAACCCCCGCTGTTTAAGGCGGAGAGGAATCCCTTTGCCGCGATTTTTCTTGAAGTTAGACATGTCTAAATATAATGTATTACTATGATCGTCAGCTATCGCTTCCGGTTTTACCCGAGTGCGCGCCAGAGGCGCCTTTTGGGCAAGACCTTTGGATGCGTGCGATACGTTTACAACCGAGCGCTTGCGCTCAGAAAGGACGCCTACGCCGAGAACAAGACGAAAATCAATTATGCCGAGACAAGTGCAGCCCTGACCCTGTGGAAGAAGGAACCCGACCTCCTGTGGCTGAAGGAAGTCTCCTGTGTCCCCCTCCAGCAAGGCCTCCGGCACCTGCAAACCGCCTACCGCAATTTCTTCGCGAAGCGGGCGGCCTACCCCCGCTTCAAATCCAAGCGGGGAGAGCAGAGCGCCGAGTTCACCCGTTCCTCCTTCAAGTGGGATGGGAAGCAATTGAACCTCACCCTCGCCAAGATTGGGCACCTGCGGATCCGTTGGTCCCGGCAGTTCGCAAGCGAACCCTCCACGGTCACGATAATCAAGGACTGTGCGGGGCGTTACTTTACGACCCTCTGCCTGGATAAAACCGTGGTTCCGCTGCCGAAGATGGGCGACGAGGTGGGGATTGATCTCGGCACGCAGCGCCTGGCGACCCTTTCGACGGGCGAAGCGGTCCCAAACCCCAAACCCTTGGAAAGAAGCCTCGCCCGCATGGCCAAACTCCAGCGCACCTTGGCCCGGCGCAAGCAGGGCAGTCGTCGCTGGCACCGCCAGCGGCTTAAGGTTGCCCGGCTGCACGCCCGCGTGGCGGACAGCCGCAGGGATCTCCTCGCCAAGCTCACGACGGGCTTCGTCCGGCGCTTCAATCTCGTATGCATCGAGGACCTGGACGTCCGAGGCATGATGGACGGCCGCCACCGGGCCCGTCGGATGGCCGATGTGGGCCTCTTCGCTTTCCGCCAGATGCTGACCTACAAGTCCCGCTGGTATGGCAAGAAACTCCAGGTCGTCGACCGGTACTTCCCGAGCAGCTAGCGATGCTCGGACTGCCACCACGTTCTCGGGAGCCTTCCGTTCTGGGTTCGCGAGTGGACTTGCCCCTGCTGTGGGGCCTTCCACGACAGGGATCACAATGCATCCAAGAATATATTGTCGGCTGGACAAGCCGCCTCCGCGCGTGGAGGGCACGTAAGACCTAAGGCAACACGGGTTTCCCGGGGCAATGCTCGTCGAAGCGTGAGCCAACCTGCTCTGCCATGATCTGTGCATGTGGTATTCGGGAATCCCGGGCCTTCAGGGCCGGGAGGATGTATAGCCGAGGGGTATGGGGTTTTCCTGGGCGGCCGCTTTCAGGGTCTCAGGGATGGGTGAAGAGGGAATCGGTGACCTGGATCTCCTGAGCGCGGTCGCTGAACTGCCTCACCATCGTGTCGACCGACTGCTCGTCGGCCGCCTGGGTGGTGGAGGCGGAGATGACGGCAAGGTCGCTGCGGATGCCCTCGGCCTCGCGATTGAGCGCCGCGATCCGCGCGGAATTCATCGCGTTGAAAGCGTCGATAGCGCGGCGGGTGTCCTCGCCGGGCGCCTGGGCCCTCGTGTGCGCCGTGAGCGCGACCTGCAGGGAGGCCTTCTCATCCTGGTAGGCGGCGATCCGCGCGGCCAGGGCCGGCGGGAGGGGCGCCGATTCCGGCCTCGGCGCGCGGGCTTTTGAACGGAAGGTGTCGGCGTCCGCGATCAGCGTCGTGTCGGAGAGCGGGGGAGCCTTCTCCGGGTCCATCGCGAGCGTCTTCGGGACGCCGATCTCCACGCTGCCCTCGGGGATCGCCTTCCTGATGAGCCCGTAGCTGTCCTGGCCGAAGAACGGTGAAGCGCAGATCGCCATGGCCGGAAGCAGCTTCGCGAAGTCGTTCCCCTGCTCCCTTAAGCTGAAGCGGGTTTCCCAGAGCAGCTTGTGCTTCTTCTCCTTCCACATCATCTGGAAGTCATACGCCTTCATCACGACGAAGTAGCGGTTGTGCTCGATGTCATCGATGAGGTCGTCGCGCTTCACATTGTGGTTGATCCAGATCCGCGGGTGGGTCTCGGCGATTTCTCCGGCGTAGCCGAGGATCATTGCGTTCTGCAGGTCGACGAGGCCGCCCTGGAAGGAGACGGGGCCCAGGAGCTCGGTCGACCAGCTCACGCCCTTCGGCCGGTCGAGGCGCCCGTACATGAAGCTCTCGGAGGAGGGGTCAAGGGTCCCACTGGTGACGCCCCAGTAGACCATGATCAGCAGGTTCGCCTTATTCGGGTCCCGGGTCGGCATGAAGCTCCGGTCCGCGAGCGGGCGCGCGATGGACCGCGCGATGCTCATGAAGCTCTCGTTGTCGATGGTGGCGTCACTGGAGGACGAGCCGTAATNNTTCTCGGCCTTGTACGTGCCGTCCGGCAGCCTGTTGCGGGCGTAGTCGTCGCTCACGCCCGAGAAGACCGCGGTCGTCGCGTCGCCGAGGTCGAACCCGCTCGTGAAGGGAGGTTTGGCGAGGGCCGCGCCCCGGCACAGCAGAAAAAGGGCTCCAATTCGCAGGGGGCGTAGGGAGTTCATCGGCGCTCGATTCGGGCTATTCATAGACCCAAGTGTCGCTCAAGGCATGCCAACTCTCACCGTGACGGCCTAAGCCGTTTTTGGCAATCGTGTTATGCGAATTCGTGGGGTGGTTCGCCAATTCCCGATGAGCCCTGTTGGGTGAATGCAGCAATCCGCCTTTACCCTTCGCCAGCCGGGTTGGGGGATGGGTCCCAACCTCGGTTAATCCTCCGCTTTCGTCTGCGGAAGCCTGTAGCAGACAAAGTTGCGGGTGACGCCGAGGCGGCGCGCGGCCGCGTAGACGTTGTCGTCCGAGGCTTGCATGGACTCGGAGATGAGCTCTTCGACCGCCTCCTCAAGCGAGAACCCTATCTCGAGAAGGTGCCAAGCCGGGTTGCGCCAGGCGGCCGAGCGCGGCGCCCCACCGGGCCGAGCGCGGCAAAGTCGATCGGATCACTCCCGCCGAAGATGAGGGCCCGCTCGATCTCGTGCGACAGCTCGCGCACGTTTCCGCGCCAGGGCTAGGCGAGCAGGCGCTCCTCGCTCTCGCGCGTGATCGCCGGCGCCTTCAGCCGGTGCCGGGAGCTGTCTTCGCGAGCATGAGGCGCGCGAGGAGCAGGATGTCGTTGCCGCGCTCGCGCAGCGGAGGGAGCATGATGCGTTTCAGGAGCGCCCAGAGCTACTTTGAATCTCCCATCTCCAAAACCTTCAAGGGGCCGATTTCAACAGTACCATTACCAATTTTTTGCATAGACATCCCTTCGCTATCCCGGCCGAAGAATCGGGCCGCATACCTTGCCATCGAAGGCAACTCGCTCGTGAAATCATGCTTGTGCTCGCGAATGCTAAATCGAGTGAGCCAAAGGAGTCTGTGTAGCTTTTTCGATGCCATTATTTGGTAGTCGTAGGCCATTAAGACTACAAAATAGCGATTCGATTCAAGTTCACCCATGAGGTCGAATCGTTCGAAATGGCCAGGAGTGGAGAAACGCGCACGCGAATCAAATCCCAACATCATGGCGTTTAGATGGTCATTCATGTCGATCATGGCTTGATTATGATACAATCCTGGATTCTCACGCGACCCACTGGAAGAACCCCAGTAAACCATAATTAGGAGCTGTGTGGTCTTTGGATCGAGTGATACCAAATAATTCTGGCTAGCGAGACCAATCGACAAAGTGCGTGCTACATCTTCGAAGTTAAGTTTGTCCATGGTCTGCTCAGGAACACCTATCGTCAAATGGCCGCCGTTACCAAACACATATGTTTCTGGTTGATACGTCCCATCGGGAAGCTGCTTTCGCTTGTAGCCTTCCCAAGCTTGAGATGAGGCGAGAGTGTACAGGTCTTCGCCACGCAACGTTGCGCCTTGCAGCTGCAAAACAAGCAAAAGTATATAAATGCGGTAGGTGAAGTTGAATGAGCGTATCATTGGAATATGGTGGCCTTAGAACAAAGTTGGGTATCTAATTCCTGCGGTTGAATCGAATCTTCGATGGCCAGTGGTTTTATAAAATTGCCTACGGTGAAGCAGAGTGTGCGCCATCTGATCGAGAAAGTCGCAACTCGTTGTGCGCTAATTTCTAACATTTCGGGCCTATCTGCAGTGCCATAGCGCCAAGGCGCGCTATTGGGACTGCTAGGTCCCGAAAACGGGACGAAGATAACGTTATCGATCAAATGCATTCGCGCGCCTGGAATAACTCTTGTTGGCTGGGTCTTAGCAGCCTCTCGTTTTGGGCCCGAAGGTACCGTTGCGAGACCTCATTAAACTCGTCCACGACGCCGGCAGCCGCCGCCCCGATTCGAGCACGCAGGTAATCTTCAACGCCTTTTACTACAGGGACCATCGCTTCCCAATTCGCCACTTGCTATTCCACAAGCGAATCTTAGCGGCGAAACCAGCATGTTAGAAAAGAAACACATAAATCGGTGACTTGCGTTCCTTATACAGTTCGTGAATGCTACAGCTGCGAAGTTCTGGGTTTCACGAACAATTGTGCGTGGCGCGTGATGCTGAAATTCAGGAATGGAACAGCTTCGACGTATCTCACGCGTAAGTCTCACGAAAGGGACATTGAGATCGCGCCAATTCCGGCAGGCGCCCTTTCTTTGCGCGCCGGAACGACGTTACATCCCAAGCTTCCTTTCTGGTGGGTAAAGTTCAGATATAGCTACTCAGCCAAATTAATTTCATGGGCACTCCATATTGGTAGGGCTCAAGATAGAGCATTGGCGCGCCTTTCTAAATGCTAAGACACTTTTTATTCACTATAAACGAAGGTGAATCAAGAGCGAGAGCGCCATAATGCCAGAAAATCCCATTGGTAGGAGAGCGTTCCCTCTCCGGTGGCGGCGGCGCTCAAGTTCGCAGTGCCGCCGACATTCACAATCGTCTCGAAAACCGGCTGAAGGGTGATTTGGGGGGCGAGCACCGTGACGGTATAATTGTCAAAAACAATGCGGTCGGCGAACCCCTCGTTCGTCGAGGAGGCCGTGGAGGCGTACATGTCGATGTCGACCCAGCCTTGGGACAAAGAGGTCCATCCGCTCAATGTGAATCCGGAGACATCGATGGGACGCCCCGACGCCAGCGTGTAGGTGTGGCTGCTGGTCAAATCCTGAAGCTTTGCCGACCACGTCGCCGTCTGGTAATTGACAACAATCGTGAGGTGGCATTTATCGCCCGAGGCAATTGCCACCCCGGTGTCAACATACGAGGAATTTTGGTTGTCCTGAATGGTGATCTCTCCGCTGTTGC
Source organism: Acidobacteriaceae bacterium (assembly GCA_003140655.1). Lineage (GTDB taxonomy): Bacteria > Acidobacteriota > Terriglobia > Terriglobales > Acidobacteriaceae > Sulfotelmatobacter. Next base: position 5,401 of record PLKR01000254.1, read on the forward strand.
CGTCGATGATCACGGCGGAGTGGAGCTGGAAGGCGTTTCCTGAAGAGTTTCCGGCGTCGTAGACATCGAAGTCAAAGGACTGCCCGTTGGTGCCGGAGTTGAGGGCTACCGCCAGGTCGATGTCGAACTGAACGCTCGTGTATCCCGAGTTCGTCATGTTCAAGATGGTGCCGCTGTTTGATCCGGGCCACACCTCCACGCCGAAATCGCCCGCAGCCGTCGTCAACGTCGAGTCCGTCCCGGCTCCGCCGATGTAACCCGCCTTGCCGGTGCCGAGCGTCGAAGTCGCGAGAACGCCTGAGATGGGATCCAGCGACCCCCCCGAAATAGACGCAGAACCATATTGGTAGCCGTAGAACTCGGGCTCGAGCGTGCCCGGCCCTGCGGGGAACGACTCAAAATTCACGTATTGGCCGACGAGCCCGATGGAGATGCCGACATATACGTCGGCCTCGGCACTCGTCGTGCTGCCGGCGGAGTCGGTGACGATGACCTTGTAGGGACCGCTGTCGACCTCCTGAATGCTGCCTGAATCGATGGTGAGCGTTGCGGACGTCGCCCCTGGCAGAGGCGCGCCGTAGAATGTCCATTGATAAGAAAGGCTCCCTGAGGACGCCGTGGCGGCGACGCTCAAGGTGACTGACGAGCCCAAGCCTACGATGGTTTGTGAAACGGGTTGGATCGTGATGGAGGGCGCTGCCAACCCCACGTTGGCGAAAAAACCCAACCCGATGGCGGCCAGGAGCCCTGCCGCAGCGATTCCATGATTATGAGTCTTGGAGCTCACTCGCGGCACACCCCCCTTGGATGTCGAGTTCTCTCGGAAAAAAGGCAACTTGTCGTTCACTCTCCAACGGTTAGGCATCTAAATGCTGCAATTATCATGCCAATCTGGGAAATCCGGG
>PLKR01000340.1:0-4930 GCA_003140655.1 Acidobacteriaceae bacterium
GCGCCGAAAATAATATTGGCATCCTCATGCGCCGCGCTCTGGATGATGGTGCAGGCCTGCTGCACCTCGGCCAGCTTCAGCGAAGCCGACCCCGTGATGTTGATCAGAATGCCGCGCGCTCCGTCGATCGCGCCGGCCTCAAGCAGCGGCGACGCAATGGCCCGCCGCGCCGCTTCTGTGGTGCGATTCTGGCCGCTCGCCGTTGCCGTGCCCATCACGGCATAACCCATGCGCGCCATGATTGTCTTCACGTCGGCGAAGTCGCGGTTGATGATGCCGGGAATCGTAATGATGTCGGAAATTCCCTGCACGCCCTGCCGCAAAATGTCATCGGCAATGCGGAATGATTCGAAGAATCCCGCATTCTCCGCGACGGCCAGCAGCTTTTCGTTGGGAATCACGATCGTCGTGTCGACCGATTCCATCAGCTCGGCGATACCCTTCTCGGCTTGCGTCATGCGCCGCTTCCCTTCAAAGGAAAACGGCTTGGTGACGACGGCGACGGTGAGCGCTCCCATCTCGCATGCCAGCGACGCGATGATCGGAGCCGCGCCCGTGCCCGTGCCTCCGCCCAGGCCGGTGGTGACGAACACCATGTCGGCGCCCTCGAGCGCTTCGATGATTTTATCCGAGTCCTCCAGCGCTGCCTTGCGCCCCACTTCCGGATTCGCGCCCGCGCCCAGCCCATTCGTGAGCTTCACGCCAAGCTGCAACTTTACCGGCGCGCGCGACAAGCGCAGTGCCTGCAAGTCCGTGTTCGCGACGATGAACTCGATGCCCTCCACTCCGGCATCGATCATGCGGTTGACCGCGTTGCCGCCGCCGCCGCCCACGCCGATGACCTTGATCTTGGCATCGTTGAGAGGCTCTTCGTTGAAGCTGATGCGAATGCTCGAATCTTTTTTCATTTTTCTCCACCGTGTGTAAATTTAGTGTCCGCCGTGTACCGACTTACAGCAGTGGTCAGTGGTCTGTGGCCAGTAAAATCTGGCCCGCGTTGTGACCGGGGTTTTACTGATCACCGACCACTGACCACTGAGCACTGCGCCTTCACCCCACTAGCATCGCTTTCAATCTCGACCCCCAGCGATCCCCTTGAAACCCTCGCGCCACCCGTGCCCGTTGTCCGTAGTTCACCATACCGAGCAACGTGGCGTATTCCGGCTCAGCCAGCGTGGCCGGCATTTTCGCGAGAGGCGTGGGCCACGACAGCCGCACGGGACGCCGCAACACAGACTCCGCCACATCGAACATTCCCGGCAGCCGCGACCCTCCGCCGCTAAGCACGATGCCCGCCAGACATGCCTCGAACATGCCGCTCTGCCGCAAAGTTTCGCGCATCATCTCNNNACCTCCACTTCGTTGCCTTCCGGAATCAACGTAACGATCGCATTGCCGTGCGCCTTCTTGATTTTTTCCGCCTCGCCCAGCGGCGTGCACATGCCCACCGACAAGTCGCTGGTAAAGTGGTCGCCGCCCACCGGAATCACTCCCGTGTAGGCCACCGCGCCCTGCAGAAAAACGATCAGCTCTGTCGATCCCGCNNCGCTGTAATCACGTTCTGCGCCGCGCTTCCCGCCACGGTCACCAGATGGACTCGCACCTCAAGCCTGGCTGCCGTCATGCCGAGCGGATCATGAACCCCGGCCTGGTCGTCGAGAATGAATTCCTGGGGCAAAAGGTGCAGCACCTCACGGTCCGCCGGCAGAGGAATCGCCCGCGCCCGCTCCACCGCCTGCTTGATTTCGTCGCGGCCAATCTCCCGCGGACGCGTGCCCAGGCTGATACCGCCATGGCTGTTCACACCGCGCACATGCGCTCCGCCGATGCCGACGATGGCGTGTTCGACCGCGGCGCCTGCCACATCCTCGGCCGCCTCCACCGCCTTCTGAATCGCCGCGACCGCCTTGTCCAGTTCTACGATCACGCCTTTGCGCGATCCCCGCGATTCGGCCACGCCGTGCCCGCGATAGCGCAGGCCGTTGTCGCTGACCTCCACCATGAGCGCGCACGTTTTCGCGCTGCCTACGTCAATTGCCGTCAGAAAGCTCCCCTGCTGATTCGGCATCTCTTATGAATTCCCCGGTACTTGAAATCGAATTCTCACTGCCCCGGCCCCTGATTCGTCTGACTCTTGGCCACCGCCGGACTTGGTTTCTGACCGCCGCTACTGCCGGAAAACTTTATTGTTGGCTTTGGAGAAGTTGATAGAGGTTGTTTCCCATCCGCCGCCTGCCGCGCCGCCGTGTCATGACCAGCACGCGAGCTCGGCTTCCCGGGCTTCCCGCTCGACGCCGTCTTCTTCGTGCCTGCAGTTGCTTTCCCCGTCTTCACCGCCCTCTTCTTGACCCGGGTTTTCGGGGCCGCCTTCCTGGCGCTGCCGGCAGAAGGCTTCGGATCAAGTTTCTGCTCCGTCAATTCAAACGCAAGTTTTGGCACAGGACGGTCGTGCGGCGCTATGCGAGTAATCAACGCAGCCGGCTTCACTCCCGCCGCAGCCGCCGCTTTCGCAACCGCTGGGCTCAATGCGGCCGCGTTCGCCGTACGCGGCATATCGGGATTCACGATGATCTGATTGTCGTAGCGCAGATCCACCGACTCCAGCTTCTGAAACTGCTGCCGCCAGCCCTGGGCATGCGTTACATAAATCTTGTAGCGCCGCAGATAGTCCGCCGATCCCAGATGCACCAGCACGTCGCCCGCCGGATCATTCACTCGCACTTTCACATCTTCCAGATCGGAGAGATCCACCTCACTCAGATCCTGCGAATAGCGAGCGCCCCCTGAATCCAGATCCCGCACCATCTCCGCATAAGTTCTCATTCGCGGAGCCCGCGTCGAAAGCGGCTCGCCTGGATTCATTCCCAGAATCACGGGAAAGGAATATTTGTGCTTCGGTGTCAACTCCATGAGCGTTCCACCTGCATCAATCAACGACATGCGGGGCCCGACGCGCGCGAACGCCACCGGCGTGCGTTCGTGAATCTCCACCTTCAGGCGATTGGGAACAAACCGCATCACGCTGGCCGATTCCACCCACGGAATCTGCTCCAGTTGCGCCTTCTGCTGCGCCAGCGGAATGAAAAAGATGTTGCGTCCAATGTCGGCGCCCATCACTTCCATAATCTGCGTCTTGGTCACGCTCTGCATGCCCGTGACTTCAATGTTGTCGCTCGATTCCACGCGGAAGCGCCACGAATGCTCTCCATAGCGATACAGCCAGGCAGCGCCTAATCCCGCAAGGCAGACCGCGCCAGCCGCCAGGGCAGCCCACAGCAAACCGCTTGCAGTTTTTTTCGGAAGAGAACTTCGGCGGGCGGAGACCCGCTTTTGCCCGCGCAGGAACGGAGCTTCCTCGTCTACATCCAGATCGACCAGACGCGCGTCCAGTTCCGAGCGCGCAGCCTCAGCGCTAGGTGGATACAACTCCTCCTGCAAGATGGTGGGCCCCGATTTCCGCGCCATCAGTTCAGGTCAGTTGTCGCTGTGAATCGCTGAGCCTTCAAACTATAACTTCATTTCGCGATTTGAGATAGACAAAATGTTGGTTCTTTTGCACAGGCGGGAATCGGATTGGACATCATCGGCAGAATCCAGAGTCCGCGGCAGGAATGGATCATATAAGAGACAGCTGCCTCGGCTGTCCGGCCTGAGCCTGTCCCGAGCGAGCGCAGCAAACCGAAGGGGCGAAGCCCGGCCGCCCCAACACGACACCGTCCATAAAAAAAGGCGGACGCGGCAAGTTCTCCGCGCCCGCTATTCGGAGACAAGAACCTAAACCGGCCCGCCACCCAGCACTTCGACACGTACCACTGGAGCCGGAATCTTCACCACAGGCAACCGCAGAACACTCACCCGGGGAACATTGACGTGCACCCGCGGACAAACCACAGCGGGAATCGTTGCCGTGTTGAACGCAACGGGTGCGAATCGCACGCGGGCAACCTGCGCTTCAATCCGCGCCCGACTGGCCTCTACTCGGGCCAAAGCCGCCTCTTGCCGGGCTGAAATGGCTTCAAAGCGCGGCATCCCGTTCTGCATCCGCGCAATTTTCGTCTGGAACCGCGCCACCGCGGTGGCCAATCGGCAGGACGTAGTCTCGTCCCGCGCAGCCACCAGGCTGGCCCTTCCCATGAATCCGTCAACATGCTCCGAAGCCAAATCCACCATGGCCTCTGACTGTTCAGCAACCTGATCCGCAATGCGATGCGCCCAGGCCGCGCCGCCATCGTGATAAAAGCCGTTCAACCCCAATGCCAAAACCCCAGCCGTCAACCATCCCCAAGCCTGTGTAGTTTTCATCGCCTTAATCTCCATCTGCCAGATTGGACGAACCCATCCCAAATCCGTTAGCAATGGAAAATACGCGGCTGGCCGGAAATTAGTTCCCAATTCCCGATTGGACGCTGCCATGTGTACCCATCAAGCGTCTGCCCGGTGAACTTGTAGAATGTTCTCGATGAGAAAAATCATCGCTCTTACCGCTCTCGGAGCTGCTGTCCTGGTTTCGGCATGGCTCATCTGCTCCAGGGTGGCGCAGGCGCGGCGGGACTCGGCCTGGCGGGCGGCTATTGTCCAATTTCAGCGTGACCTGCCTATCGGCACATCAAAAGCCGACGTCCAAAGGTATCTCAACGCGCGCAACATCCGCTACCTTGCCGCCACGCGTGGCGGAAGCCGGGTAGAAGCGTACGAAATCAAAATCGGGGAGGATCCCGGTGGTCTTGTGTGTGAACCTTGGGACGTTTCTGTTGCACTAGAGTTCAGTTCGGCCGATGTCTTAAAACAGATTCACATCAGCAGGAGTGGGACGTGTTTGTGAGTCGAGACGGCCCCATGGCTTGATTGCAGAAAGTATCTAAACCATCCCGCGATCCTTCAATTTCTCCAGAATCATCGGCCCCAACTGCGAAACACTGCCCGCCCCCAA
>PLKR01000340.1:4972-6076 GCA_003140655.1 Acidobacteriaceae bacterium
GAGTCCGCATCGCCAAACGCCGTGGTGAAATCCTCAAGCAGATCGCGCGTGCGCGTGTACCGGTGTGGCTGAAAAACCACATGAACCTTGCGAAACCCGCACTGCCGCGCCGCCGCCAAGGTCGCCCTGATCTCGGTAGGATGGTGCCCGTAATCGTCGATCACGCTCACGCCTGCCACCCGCCCGCGCAACTGGAACCGCCGGTCAACCCCGCGGAACTGGTCGAGCGCGGCGCGGATCGCCTCCACTCCCACATCCAGCCCTATGCCCACCGCAATTGCCGCCGTCGCATTCAGAATGTTGTGGACTCCCGGCACATGCAGCGTGAACTCGCCCAGATCCTTCTTGCGATAAGTCACCCGAAAGCGGCTCAACGGTCCGTCGCCCACACTCGCAGGCCCAGAACCCGTACCCAACTTGATCAGGAAATCCGAACCCCGCCTCGTCCCATACGTCACCGTGCGCCGCTGCGCCTGCGGCAGCAACCGCCGCAGCAGCGGGTCATCATTGCACGCCACCACCATCCCATAGAACGGCACGCGGTCCATGAACTCCAGAAACGTCTTCTTCACGTCCCGCATGTTGCGGTAACAATCCATGTGCTCGCGGTCGATGTTGGTCACGACCGATAGAATTGGGGACAATTTCAAAAAAGACCGGTCACTCTCATCCGCCTCGGCCACCAGATACTGCGACTTCCCCAGCCGCGCATTCGACCCCATCGCATCCACGCGTCCACCCACCACCACCGTAGGATCGAACCCGCCCCCAGCCAGCACCGCTGCCACCATCGAAGTTGTTGTCGTTTTGCCGTGCATGCCGGCAATGGCGATGCCATACTTCAACCGCATCAGCTCCGCCAGCATCTCCGCCCGCTGAATCACCGGCACGTGCAGCTTGTGCGCCTCAACGACCTCAGGATTCTCCGCCGCAATCGCCGAACTAGTCACCACCACTTCAGCCCCGGCAATATTCTCCGCGCGATGTCCTTCAAACACCGCTGCGCCCAGCCCAGCCAGCCGTTGCGTGACCCCGGAACTTTTCAGGTCCGATCCCGAAACCTTGTACCCAAGATTCAGCAACACCTCGGCAATCCCACTCATG
>PLKR01000289.1:0-38760 GCA_003140655.1 Acidobacteriaceae bacterium
CGGTGATTTTGGTCTGGATTACCCGCTTACTGAAAAAAGCCTGACAGCCGTTACGCCTCTCCACAACCTTATTTCGTGGGATAGGAGCTATCGGTGCGGGCGGATAAGCGCTTCAAGTATTTCGGCCATGGAGCCTAGTCCATGAGCAAGCCACCGTTCACGTCAAGAATCTCCCCCGTGATGTAGCGGGCGTCTTCGCTGGCCAAGAAAGCCACAGCCTTTGCAACATCACTGGCTTCTCCTGGCTTCTTGCCGAGCGGGATACGGCCGAACATGCTTGCGATACCCGGGACCCCATGCAAGAAGTCGGTGTTGATGATTCCCGGGGCAACGGCGTTCACCGTGATATTGTCAGGGGCTAGGGCTGCGGCCAAGGTTTTGGTTAGGCAGATGACAGCTGCTTTCGATACCGAATAATGAGCCCCCACCAGCAACCCGCCAGTCTTGCCGGCCTGGGATGCCATGTTGATTACGCGCCCGGATTTCTGCTGTCGCATCACAGGAGCTGCGGTTTGGCAGCTAAACAGGACACCCTTCACGTTAACCGCAAAAACCCGGTCCCATTCCGCTTCGGGAATTTCCTCGAAGGGCTTGACCGTGAAGATCGCGGCATTGTTCACAATAATGTCTATGGCTCCATACCGATTCCGGACGCTCTCGACTACCTCGGCCCACTCTTCTTTTTTGCTGACATCTAGTGAAAAGCTTGTGGAACGATTATCAATAGCCCTGATAGTTTCGAGCGCCTGTTCAAGCTTCTCAGCCTGGATATCCGTCAAGACGCTAATCGCACCCCGTCGCGCGAGCTCAAGCGACGTCTCAAGCCCCATCCCTTGTGCGGCGCCTGTAATGATTGCAACTTTCCCTTCGAGTGGCTTCATTGCTTTTTCGAATTCCCGTATGTGCGAAAGTACGCTATGACCTCGTCGATTCGATCAGGGACCTTATGATTGAAGTGGTTGGTCACTCCGGACTGGAAACTTGCTTCCAGAAAATCGCGAGTAGCCTGGCACATCCGAGCAGTGATTCCGATCTCCTCCACCATATGTGTCACTCCCTCCATCTCTTCCCAGCGACGCCCACAATGGGCTGCGTGGGTAGTCACAAGCATCTGGCTCAGCGGACGCAACCCGTAGGACGTGACTGTTTCTTCGATAGACGATAGCACCGGTTGCGTCACCCCGAACTGATCAGCAGCCAGCAAGGTTTCGACAAATAGGCATTCCAGTCCCTTCATAAAAATACTTCGACACATCTTCAATGCGGAAGCAGCTCCGACTTCCGCCCCCACCACCGAAGCAACCAACTGGACCCCCGAGAGGCAGGAGTGAGCTTCCGCAGCGCGCGCCCCGGCGAGAGCCAAAGGCGCGGCAGAACCCTCTCCTGCGATGGAGCCCAGTATCGAACCGTCGACATAGCTGCTGCCGGGGAAGCGAGCAGCCATGAGCCGTTTTTCATTTGGCGCAACAGAATTAAAATCGATATAAAGACTTCCGTTCCATGCAGAAGCTGCCTCTTGTGCTGCTTGCGACGTCAGTCGCGGTGTCACAAGCGAAAGAACAACGTCGCATCCGCGTACAAGCGTGGCGATGTCTGGTACCACTTCAAACACAGAACGATCGAGGCGCCTGCGAAGGTGGTCACGAAGCGGAAGCTGGTTGAGAAGCGGATCGACTACTTGGATCGGCTCACTCAAACTTTGACCAATGTGGGCGGCAAGGGTTGATCCGGCTTCACCAAAACCGATGATCCCCCAGCGCAATTTATCGACTTTCCTCTGCACGTTTTCTCCGCAAATTATATGGATCGATGGTGAGTTCGCCATCGAATCAATCGCTTGACGAACGCGGCTTGCTTAGCGGATCGGGCTTTGGTCCTTTCGAGCGCGTTTGCGGCAGCATCGTGTCGAACTGCCGCTGCACCGTCATCGCCAGCTGGTATCAAATCGCGGTGTCCCATCGTTAGTCGCCCATCGTTATGGATTCGTTGAAGGTGTGGTAGGAGCCGCTGCGCCTGGAATGGGGACGCCAACCCAAAAGACGGGGATGATCGTTGACGGCGCGGACCTACCAGTCGGAAGACGCTTGACATACGGATTCATGTTCCACGAGCAGAGCCGCTTTTGTCAATGATATATTATAATTTATATGATTTTAGTTATAAATGATAATATACAATCGAATTTTCATAATGTATGCTTGATAGGGCGACGAATTTCTTGGAAGATGATTGCATGGCAAGCATCCCGGACGTAAGCGCCGCTTCCATCACACACGCGGCCATAGCTCACTCTCACGTTCGCGACGCGCTACTAAAGGGCACGCTGCGCCCAAATGAGAGAATCCATCAAGTTAGGCTTGCTCAACAGCTCGGAATGAGCCTGGTTCCCGTGAGAGAAGCCCTTCGGAAGCTTGAGGCTGAGGGGTTCGTCCGCATCATGCCTCATCGCGGGGTCTATGTCAGCCCGATTTCTCGTGCCGAGATGGAAGATGTCTTCGCGGTCCGACTCGCGATCGAGTCTATGGCGACCAGGCAAGGCGTTTTGCGAATTACCGATAAACAAGTGGAAAAGCTTGCGGACCTTATTTCAAGGATGGAAGTCGCCCTGTGCTCGCACGACCATCCTCAGTTACTTGAACTCAATCGAGAATTTCACTTTAGCCTTTACGAAGCGTCGGGACGAGAATATCTGTGTAGTTTGATTTCCCATCTGTGGCAAAAAAGTACGCGGTACCGAACCTCCTACATTCAGCTTCCTGAACGAGCCGATCAGGCACATGAAGAACATAAGGAGATCCTCGCGGCAGTTCGGGAACGCTCTGTTAAAAAAGCAGTTCGCGCAGTGCGCAACAATATTCAGCAGACGATGCTTGGACTTCTCTCCTCGTCCGACACGTGAGTGTCATGATCGGGGCGGACTCATGCGAGTTGGGCGGGAGAATTCAAGAAAGCATCTTTCGTTGTCCGCGGTCGATTCTCGTTCCACCGTTGAATCGATGACGTTACCGGGACAGAGTGATCGTAAATGAACGAAGTGAATCTAGTCGCAGAGTTAGGGAAATTCGGCACGCCCACGTTGGCCGAAGCTTCGCCCGAAGTCGTGGCCTTGTCTCCCACGATTGCGCCGCTATTCCGCCCGATCCAGTTAGCAGGAGTCGTGTATCCCATCCAGCTTGGTCCCCAAGACAATTTGGCGGCCCATTTTGCTGTGGCGGAAGCTTCTTCGGGATCTGTCCTAGTGATAGCAACCGGACGGGAGACGCGAGTGGGCTTTTGGGGTGAAGTTTTGACAGAGGCTGCCCTAGCTCGAGGGATCCGCGGCTTAGTAACCGATGGGGCTGTGCGGGATGTTCGCGCCATCAGGGATCGTTCGTTCCCTGTCTTTTGCTCCGGGGTCGCCATTCCAGGCACAGCGAAAAACTCTACCGGACTTTCAAACGAACCGATAACAATGGGGGACGTGATGATCCGACCCGGTGATTTGATCCTGGGTGACGATGATGGTGTAGTAGTGGTCCGACGCGATGCGGCTGTAGGCGTGCTTGAAAAAGCCAAAGCCCGATCCGCTAAGGAGATCGCTTTCATCAAACGATTGCGTGATGGCGAACTCACCATCGATCTATTTGACTTAAGGGGAAAGCGTGCAACGAAAAGCCGATAAATTGTACCGAGATGAGCAAGGGCTCTATCGATTCTAATTCTGTTGCGCCCGACATCTTTGGCTCTCAGCATTTGGTTTCTTGGTCGACGAAACGCCCAATAGTCACCGGCGAGTTTCTTGACCTGAACGGTGACTCCTGGACCAGCTCTATGGCTGACATGCTTGAAGCGCTCATGCTCGACGGCAAGGTTGCCCTGGTGACCGGCGCCGGTCGCGGCATCGGGAGAAGCACCGCGCTCATTATGGCGGCGATGGGTGCTGACCTCGCCGTGGTGAGCCGTACACGAAGTGAACTTGACGAGGTCGTCTTGTCCATTGAAAAGCTCGGACGGCGAGGGTTGGGCGTCGAATGCGATTTAGCCATGGCCGGCGCTCCGACCCGGATCATCGAAGCTTGTATTTCACATTTCGGTCGGCTTGACATCCTTGTTAACAACGCCGGCGTGGTCATCCGCAAGCGCGCCGAAGAAATCCTCCCTAAGGATTGGGATGTGATCTTGGAACTAAATATCAAGGCGACGGCAGAGATGTGTCGCTTGGCTCTGCCTCACTTGCGCCGAAACGCCAACGCCGCCATTATCAACATGTCCTCTATCACAGGCCAAGTCGGCACTCCTCTGCGCGCAGCCTACGCCGCCACCAAGGCGGCGATTATTGGTTATACGCGTGTGCTCGCAAAGGAGCTAGCCCCTGAAGGCATCCGTGTCAATGCCGTGCAACCGGGCTTCATTGACACGGATTTTGTGAGGCCATTTCTATCGGACGAACCCGACCAAATGGCTGATGTTCTCAAGCACATTCCGCTCGGTCGTATGGGGACGCCCGATGAAGCCGCTTGGCCGATCGTCTTTCTAGCGTCGCCTGCCGCTTCCTACATAACGGGACAATCGATCGTTATCGATGGGGGGTGGATGTTGTTCTGATGGCCTACTTTGTAGCGGTGACCGACTCGCCTTCGGGGGACGATCTGTCCATAGAGCGTTCTGTGTTGGGGGGGATGCGCGTTGAAAAGATCTCCTGGAACGACCGCGCAAGCCTGGCCCGTGCCCTCCGCGAGGCCGATGCCATTCTGTGCATGCATGCGCCTCTTGATGAGCACGTGATTGGTTCTTTGTCGCATTGCAAGATCATAGCTCGTTTTGGGACGGGATTGGATAACATCAACCGCGATGCTGCCCAGGCCGCAAACATCCACGTTACGGGTGTGGCGGACTATTGCACTGAAGAAGTTGCCAATCACACCATGGCTCTGTTGTTGGCCTGGAATCGAAAAATACTGCATTGTCACGGATTCGTACTGGAAAAGCGATGGAATGAGCGGTCCCTGACGACCGGCAATTGGGGGTGCGCTCCGATACGGCGCTTGTCGACGCAAACCTTGGGACTTTTGGGATTTGGCCGAATTGGGCGAGCAGTAGCCCAGAGAGCGCTTGCTTTCGGGATGACGGTTTTGGCGAATACCCGTCACCCTGAACGGGCACAGCTCGAGGGAACAGGAGTCGCCTTGATCAGCCGGGAAGAGCTGTGGAGTCGGTCTGACTATGTCTCGTTGCATGTTCCGCTCACGGAAGAGACTCGGCATGTCATTAACGCGGAGACCATTGGAATGATGAAACCCGGTGCCGTCTTAATCAATACGTCGAGAGGAGGGCTGGTGGACGAAGACGCTCTTGTGACAGCTCTACGCGCAGGACGCCTGGCTGGCGCGCTTCTGGACGTTTTTAAGAGTGCGCCTTTGCCAGTCGATCATCCGCTCCGGCAGCTGAAGAATGTCATCCTGACTCCCCATGTCGCATTTTATTCGGAAGATGCTCTTCTGGATCTTCGCCGTCTTGCAGCGGAAGCTGTAAGAGCGTATTTGACTTAACCCGTGCCATCCCGGCCATCCAAGCGCGAGAGTATCCCGCGCCGAGGCCATGGGCAGAGAAATCTCGAATGGTCTGTGAGGGCAGTTGCACCGATTCATCAGTTGGTTTCACTTTGACCCGGGCCTAGATCCGGCGGATTTCGGACGAGCCTAGTCAACCGGATTACTAGAAGGAGGCATTCGGTGTTGGGATTGGATGGGTTTATCGACCCGCATGTGCATTCCGCTCCGGAACATGTCCCGCGGCTCTTGGACGACATTTCCCTCGCCCGCCAAGCGCTGGAAGCAAAGATGTCTGGCATTCTAATAAAAAGCCACACCACTCTTACAGCGGATCGTGCCACCATTGCCGCGAAAATGGTTCCTGGAATCCGAGTGTGGGGAGGTTTAGTTCTTAATCATGCGATCGGTGGGTTCAACCCGGCCGCCGTCGAAGTGGCGATTGCTTACGGAGCAGCAGAGATTTGGATGCCGACCTTCGATGCTCTGAATCACCGTACGTTCTACCGGCAGGGCGGGCGAGGGTTGGCCCTAGATCAAGGCCAAATTCCTGACACGGTGCATCAGATTTTAGAACTTATCGCAAGGCACGGAGTAATTCTGGGCACGGGCCACCTAAGTGGCCGGGAGATACGCACTTTGGCATGCGTAGCTCGTGAGCACGGCGTGAAAAAGATTCTGATAACTCACCCCGAAGCACCATTTATCGACTTGCCGGTTTCTACGCAGCGCGAATTGGCGGGTTGGGGGTGCCTTTTTGAACGAACCTGGGTTTTTACGACCCCGGCACTCGGCGCCGTGATTAGCCCAGATCGACTTGTTCAGGATATTCGGGAAGTGGGTTGCGAAAGCACAGTGTTGGCGACAGATATGGGCCAAGTCGGCAATCCGCCGCCAGTCGAGGGGTTTCGGGCGTTCGTCCAGACCTGCCGCGCAGCTGGTTTTGACGAGCGCCAGATTCGGCGTATGGCAGCTACGAACATTGAACAGTGGTTGATGTGACGCAGGGAACCTTACCATGCTAAGACGAAATAGCCTCAAACAAAAACTGCTGAAGAAAAAGATCGTCATTGGGATTTTCCTGGAGATCCCCGATCCGGCCCACGCGGAGATTGCTGGTCTTGCAGACATGGATTTTGTGATTATTGACTTTGAGCACGGTGCATTCTCAAGGGAATCGGCAATGCATACGGTCCGCGCCGCAACATCGACGGGAATCTCTCCCGTCGTCCGCGTACGAGAAAACTCTGCGCTGGCGATCCAGGAAGGTCTGGACATCGGCGCCGTTGCGGTGCAAATTCCGCACGTATCTGAAAAAGAGGCCGCCTTCAGCGCGTGTCAATCCGCTCGATTTTATCCGCAAGGCAACCGTGGGTTAAATCCCTATGTCAGGTCCGCGAGCTACTATGCCCAGACGGCGACCGAATACGTGAAAACTGCCAATGAAGACTTGGTTGTAATTGGTCAGATCGAAGGGGCGGACGGCGTTCGGAATCTAAGTGAAATTCTTGAGGTTCAGGGTTTAGATGTAGTCTTTCTAGGACCGTACGACCTATCTCAGTCCCTCGGCATTCCAGGAGAGCTTGATCATCCTCTCCTGATTGAGTCGATGAAGCAGGTGATCGAAGTGGCGGGTCGTTCTGGCATCATAGTGGGCACATTTGCGGATTCGCCCGAGCGTGCGCTTGGCTGGATTAAGCTGGGCGTGCGTTATGTTGCCGTTTCTACCGATTCCGAAGTCTTTTTGAGCGCGAGTAGGCGCTTAGTCGAAAAAATCAGAAGCGAGCTATGAGCTCTCCCAGTATTCCGTCTCGAAATTAGAAACCTGCCGCTCCGGCCTCGGCTACCGCATGGTCTTGGTCGCCTGATCCACCGCTGACGCCGATTGCACCTACGACCTTGCCATTGCGCTTCAACGGAATGCCTCCGGCAAAGATCATGATTTTCCCGTCGTTTGAGGCATTTATTCCGAAAAACTGTCCGCCTGACTGAGAGTGGGTGGCCAAGTCTTTCGTAGCGATGTCGAATGCCCGCGAAGTATAGGCTTTCTTTATAGAAATATCGATGCTCCCCAGCCAAGCTCCATCCATGCGCACGTGGGAAACCAGATTCCCCCCGTCATCTGCAACCGCAATGTTCATTGGTTGGCCGATTTCTTTGGCCTTCTTTTCGGCGGCAGCAATCACGCGACGCGCGTCTTCCAATGTCATAGAGTCTCCTTAGTTTGCGGAGACCGGCCCCATGTCTCTGGCCGATCATCAGGCACAAATCTTACGTGGGCAAAACGGCCAACTCAATGGAAGTTGTGGAGTTGGCCGCCTTACAAAAGGGTTGTTGTTGATCCAATTGTCTACCAGTACCGCAAGACAGGATCGGAGCAGTTCTATCCCGGTTCGTGATCGAATTCCGTCATAAGCCTGGCCGCGTTCAATCAATTGCTCGCAAGGTTCGATAAGTAACGAAACCGTTCGAAATGGGATAACTAGAACTCCAGCTTAAGATGAAATTGAGTGATTCTCGGATCAGTTGCGCTGGTGAAACGGCCGAAGGCGCCTGTCTCGCTTACGTTAGTCTGCAAGCCAGTAAATGTATGCCGATTGAGCAGATTGCTGAAGTCGGCCGAAAATAGCACGGCGAAATGCTCCCTGACCTTAGTCAGCTTTTGGAAAGAAAGGTCTTCGTCATAATAGGGGCAATTTCTTGTATTCGGTAGCGTCGATAGGTCCCCATACGTATATGGCGCGGCTTGGACGAACGCGGCCGGATTCAGGTATTGGCCGCCCGTGGGGCTGTTTGGGTTAACACCCCCACATCCGACTATGGTGCTGCGTTGACCCAGAACGTGCGTGGGCCAATCATATGTGCCACCTGCACCGTCAACCAGCTCTCCGGAGAGGAGGTTGATTGGGGCGCCTGATGTGTAGGTCTGAATGCCCGCTACCCGCCAGCCGCTCGCGAATCCATTCAAGACCCGATTAGAAGGATGGAGGCGTTTCCCGGAACCGAAGGGCAGCTCGTACACATAACTGAGCGTCAGGTTCTGAGGCCGGTCAAGCGCTCCCAGCGCCTTGGATTCATAGTCGAGAAAGCTATTCTGGGTATTTAAGACGGCCACACCCTGTCCGTTGAAAGACGAGTAATTACTCAATTGCTTCGAAATCGTGTAGCTGGCAAGAAAGCTTAATCCGTTTCCGTAACGCTTTTGAGCAGTGGTCTGAAGCGAATTGTAACTACTGTTTCCAATAGGGTTGGCTAGGTTCGTAACCGAAGCGTATTGCGGATAGGGCATTAAGCCTCTCCAAACTTGTCCTTGAATCTGCGGGAAAGGCGGCTGGATTCCCGCAGCCACAACCGCAGGGGAACCCCAGTTGTCGTCCAAGAGAGTACCGAGCGACAGATACGCCGGATTCATGTCATTTATGTCGTTCTCGACGGGAAGATGATGCGCCTCGTTTCCAACATAAGCGGCCTTCAGCAGGATGCCATGGACCTCTCTCTCTATACCGAAATTAATGTTTTCGCTATAGCCAGGCTTGAGACCCTTGGGGTTCCAATAAGGAGGCGCGGTAGTGTTAGCTTGTTCGGGATTTAAATCCGGAAGAGTCGGCTGGATACCGGGAAACCCACCGTCCCAGAGGTAGGGACATTGTACGTATGCATAGGGGGCGGGGCAGTTACCCGCAAGCTGTCCGTATTGGTCGTGATAGAAAAAGATCTCAGGATTCCACGTATAGCCGGGTTCTCCGTTTAGAGCGATACCGCTCTCAAGTAGCCCAAACATAGCGCTGGATGAAATACCAAAGCCTCCGCGGACGACCAGCTTGGGCGTAACAGCGTAGGCAAAGCCGAAGCGTGGCCCCCAGACGTTTTCCGGTGGTCCCATTGCGGTCAAGCCGTTCTCGCCGGGACCTTTGCCAAAGAAGCTGATGGCTCCTGGCCAATTTCCTGGGGCAGACCCGATGACTCCTCCAGCCATGGTATTTGTCAGGTTCGGATCCATGACGGAGAGTTTGTTATGGGCCTCAGACGGCATGTCGAAGCGATCGAAACGAAGACCGTAGCTCAGAGTCAATTTCTTGTTCGCGCGCCAGGAATCTTGCACGTACAGTCCTAATGCTGCTGTCCGAAACTGATCATCGACGGGCGTCGCCTCTTGCAATTCGAGCGGGGCGCCCAGAAAAAAGTCAGCCAGTCCGTATCCCTGGTTGGGAAAGAACATCGAAGTAAAAAAGGGTAAATAAAGGGCGCCACCTGCGCAATTGATGCAACTCTTGAGCTTTGAATTGGCCGATGTCCACGACGCGCCAAATTTCAAGTTGTGGGCGCCTTTAGACCAGGTGAAATCGCCATTTACGGGGGTCGTATAGACCTTATTAATAGCGAAGCCCCCGCTTGGCGGCCCAAAAGTCGAAAAGTCAGTGATTGTTATCTGGGGAAATTGGGTGGAAAAATTACCCTTATACCCGGATAAGGTACCAGCATTTTCGGCCTGCGAAGTCGGACCCGTGCCAGAACTGGAAAGGTCATTCATGTTTAGAGCCGCGCGAACGCTGACGAGCATGGTGGGACTAAGGGTCGCCAGATAAGAAAGCCGGCTCGTCCAGGTATTGTCGGCATTAAGGGACCCATTCGAAAGCGCTCCCGTATAGGTCCCGCCGTTTACAGCGGTACTGTGGATGTTATCGTAGGCAAACGTGAGCCTTTGGCGACCTCCTTGGAAGTTTTGGTCGATCTTAACCGATCCCTTTTGGCTATTGACTGGACTTGAAAGTCCTGCGCCCGCATAATTTAGCGCCAGGCCTGGTCGATTTGGCAAGGGAAACGACTGCCACAAGTAAGAGCTAATTGAGCTTTCTCTGGAAACGGGAATGATGTTGCCTGGAAAGGGTTGGCGAGTGAAGCTTCCGGGGTTGTTCGGGTCAGGTTCGGTGGTGAGTACGCCGTCATATAGCTGAATATTGGGCAACAATTCGCTGAAATCTCCCGTGTGCATTTTGGCGGTCGGAACCGAGATAACCACTCCCTCGGGCGTGGTCCTAAAGGCGAAGCCGGAATAGACCACAAAGAAAAATGTCTTGTCCTTGCCGTTGTAGATCTTCGGGATGAAGACCGGTCCACCCAACGTAAACCCGTATTCATTCTGCTTTGAAGGATCAGGAGTAGTGGCAAACCAGTTTGTAGCATTGAGCACTTTATTTCGGAAGTACTCGAAGATGTCGCCGTGGAGTTGATTGGTTCCCGACTTAGTAACGAGCGTTATTCCGACACCGCTATTCCAACCGTATTCCGACGTATCGGTGGCGTTCAACCGGACCTCCGCGATCGCCTCCGGAGGCGGCGAGAAGTCGACGCGCAGTTGAGAACTCGCTTGCACGCTCCCCATAACCCCATCGATCGTTAAGCTTGCTCCACCCTCTGGGGCACCATTGATTGTTGTCACCGCTACGCTCCCATCCACCGGTGCAACGACACCAGGGAGGGTCTTGACGAATTCGATCGCATTTCTGTTGCCCCCATTCAAAAGGAGAGGCAACTCATTAATTTCCTCCGTCACCCGAGTAGTTCCTTCAGTGGATGCGGTGGTGTCGACGCTGGGGGCGGTGGCGCTCACTACGACAGACTCATTGGAGTTGCCTAACGCCAATGTCGCGGATAATGTCAAACCTACACCTGCAACGACTCGGACGCCCAACTGTTCGAACACTTTGAATCCAGTTGCGCGAACCGTGAGTGTGTATTGGCCAATCGGCAGCGAGGAAAATCTATAGGCACCCTCTGCGCTCGTTTGCACTTCCAATTGGACCCCCGTTGCCACATTGAGGGCGGTCACGGAGGCGTTGGGCACACGGGCTCCGGATGGGTCGTTTACCACGCCGGCGAGTTGGCCCACGTTCTCTTGGGCATGCAATCGAGAGGGGTTGCTAAATTGCACCGCTGTAACAACTAACAGAGTCGCGAACAGGAGACGCGATAGTCGAATCGAAAGTACGTTTTTTTTCCAGGCCATGCTTCCCTCGGTAATCGTCTTGGATGTAAGTCGAAAAGCAACTTGCCGATGCCCATCTGAATTTCTTAGCTCGAAAGCACCTCACCTCAATAAGAATAGCCAAGAACCACTTTCTCTTGATGAAGCCACGAATCGCCATCTTGTGCTTCAGTGATCAGCCCCTGGCTGTGATGGCGCATTTCAAGACGTTGTTGTTATAACCACGGTGTTGCGTGGTTGTCAACAAAAAAATGAAAGGCGTTCTTTTGTTGCTCACTCAGAAAAACTGGACTTGCGCTAACTCAGTCGTCTAATCCCTCACGATAACGGCAGGGGCAGCGGAAAGTCGTCCTGCCGGCTACGTTGTGCGGCCCAAACTTCCGCATCAACAACTACTTGTTTTGCCTGCGCGTCTCACGTATCTCCGACGCGTGTTCTGCCAGGGTTTGTCGTCAACTCGGGGCGCATGTCTCGGAGAAATGAACGCCGGTCGAAATAGAAGAATTTAGGCTAACGGCCGTCATCCCGAGCACAGTCGGTTGTCGGGCTACTTTTTGATGCTGACTTGGATGTGCTTCTGCATGGCGACAAACTCCGAAGTTGGGTGCGAAACCGTTTTTGACATTGACAAAAAAACAACGCGATTGTATAAGTGACAACGACTTTGGAGAGCAAGCCGCCCCTCGGCATGGAGTTTTCCTATGATGCGCGGTCACATGTTGGTTGTGGTCGGAATCTTGGCGGTTTCGTCGATGGCCCTGCGACAGGAAATCAACAAAAAGGGCGCGGATACCGCAGAGGAGCTGAGGAGGCTCGATCACAAGGCACTTGAGGCGGAAAAGAGTCTCGATGTTGCTTCCCTTGACCGCATATTTGCCCCGAGTTATGTGCTGGTCCTGCCAAACGGCGTGGTCTACACAAAGGAAAAGTGGTTGGGAATCCTCAAAAGTCCAGAGCATCCCGTTATCAAGGCGGTCGATCCCGAGGATATCCATGTACACCTTTTTGGAGATCTTGCCATTCTCACCGACACGACAACGCTTCGGAGTCTCGACGGCAAGGGCCAGGAATCTGTTGGAGCATATAGAGTATTTCGCGTCATGCTCAAGCAAGAAGGTGCATGGCGGGTTGCAGCGGTCGAGTTGACTCAAATTAAGTCGAACTAATGAAATGCACCAGGCGATTTCAGGACCGGTTCCCATCTACGTTTGAGGTTGAGAAAGTTGCCGATCATGCAGAAACATCGGAGAGCTCTGTTATCAGTCCTTGTCGGGTCGCTTGTAGTCATGGCCCAAGCGCAGGACGGTGGTGAGGTTCTACGAACGTCCGCGGCGGTTGATCAGATAATCCCACGTTCTGCCAGAATTGAAAAACTTGCCGATGGCTTCGGGTTTCTCGAAGGCCCTATCTGGGTACACAGCGGGTACCTGCTCTTCAGCGACATACCTCGCAATGTGATTCTTAAATGGAAACCGGATGGGAAAGTTTCCGTTTTCTTATCCAAGAGTGGATTTGCAGGCAAGGTCGTTCGTCCAATTCCACGTGTTATCCCCATGGACCACCTCACGGACTACTTGATCGGGTCAAACGGCCTGACGCTCGACCATGAAGGTAGACTCATCATATGTGAGCACGGAAATCGTCGCGTTGAGCGACTGGAGCGCGATGGTCGCCGGATAATCCTTGCAGATCGCTTCGAAGGTAAGAGATTAAACAGTCCGAATGACATTGTCGTTAAGAGCGATGGGTCCATCTACTTTACAGATCCCCCCTACGGTCTTCCTAAGATGGATCAGGATCCGCAGAAGGAACTTCCTTTTAACGGAGTGTATCGCATCGCTGGTGAGAAGCTAGAGCTGCTGACGCGGGACATGTCGGCTCCTAACGGACTAGCGTTTACTCCGGATGAGAAATATCTATATATCGATGATTCCGTGAAGAAGAACATTCTGCGCTACGAAGTTCAGCCGAATGGCACGTTAGCTAACGCCAGAGTGTTCCTCGACATGTCCAAAACCGGCATAGAAGGAGTGCCCGACGGGCTCAAGGTCGATACGAGAGGAAATGTGTATTGCGCCGGCCCAGATGGGATCTGGGTTATATCGCCGGAGGGCACGAAATTGGGCGTCATCAAACCCCCAGAGGTGCCGGCGAATATGAATTGGGGTGACGACGACGCGAAGACTCTCTACATGACCGCTAGAACCGGTCTTTACTCCATACGCCTAAACATTCCCGGCATCCGGCCCTAGAATCTCGGCCAGTTCATTTTGCGTCCGGCTCGGTCAGCGACGTTCCTGAGAGAGCTAACGCAGGAGGTGGTATGGCACATTTTAGAACGCTCGCCTTGACCGGATTACTATTGATCTGGCCGCTAGCACTCGGGCAGGCGCCAGGAGGAGAGCGGACGACGACTCAACTTCGCGCCGTAGGAAAGCAGGTTTCCAAACTCGACCAACAGTGGGCGGATGCTGTGCGCCTCGGCCATGCTGACTATCTGAATCAATTGTTTGCGGAAGATTTCGTGGAAATGCACTCTGGCGGTGAGGTTTTGAGCAAGCAGAAACAGCTGGACCAAATTAACCTTGGGCAGCAACACATCAAGGGAATCCAGCTCGATAAAATCCAGGTGCTCTACGCATCTCCAACTGTGGCTATCTTGGGTGACACGACGACAATCAATAGTTGCCCTTCGGGAAGAGACTCCGTCAGCAAGTACCAAACACTCCGAGTTTTCGTGAAACAGCAAGGGAGATGGCGCGCGGCTGGTGCGGTGTTGACCGAACTGGCCGACCAAGAAGCCACCAAGGACTAGTCAACGTCGCTTGAATCTGTTGACAGGAGGAAAAGAAGCGATGTAGTATTCCTTCATGATAAATAAATAATATTAGATTTCAACCGACAGGCGTCCGCGAAACCAAAACCAGCGGCGTATAAATGAGCCTTCGAGACAGAAATAAGCGTGGCAAGCCTTCGCCGCCACCCGGGAGGCCAGGGGTGGGCGGCGGGTGCGACTTTTCTAATAAAGTCGTCCTCATTACGGGAGGCAGTAAGGGCATCGGCGCTGGCTGCGCGAAAGTGTTCGTCGAGGCAGGGGCGTCGGTTCTGATTTGCGACGTGGATTCTGAAAATGGCGAAAAGGTGGCGTCCAGCTTGGATGCGAAAGGACCGGGCCATTGCCAATTTGAGAAATGCGATGTGGGCATACCGAGCGAGGTCAACAACGCGATTGATGCTGCTGTCGAAAGTTGCGGTCGCCTTGACTGCCTGATCAACAACGCAGCTATTTTTCCACGCTTCCGACCGATCGACGAATGTTCCGTCGAAGAGTTTGAAGTCACGTTGCGGGTTAATCTGATTGGGTATTTTGTTGCCTGCAAATTCGCGTTGCCGTATCTTCGCCGGTTCCAAGGCAGCGTCATCAACATGGGCAGTTTGACGAGCGTGTTGGGGCATCACTTCGCAACGATTTACTGTGCGACTAAGGGTGGGATCAGCGCATTTTCCAAAGCCCTCGCGATAGAGGAGGCGAAGAACGGCGTCCGCGTGAACGCGGTTCTTCCCGGAAATATCTTGACTCAGAGCCGCGTCAATTTGGAGGCCAGCATGAAAGACGGACGGGCCTTTCACGACTACGTCGAAAAGTGGCAATGGATAGGGCGCAGCGGCACCGTTGAAGAGGTTGGGCAGGCCTGTCTTTTTCTGGCCAGCGATCAGGCACGGTTCATCACTGGGATTGAGCTGATCCTCAGTGGGGCTGCCGAGCTAGGATACGGCCCCAAGGTGCCGGTTCCCGAATTCTGATAGGGCCTGCAAGGGAGGTGGGCAGCGCAGCTCATCCGTCGAATGTGGCCCAGCCTTGACCGTGCAAGTCTCGAGATGATGGTTGCGAGGCCGCCCCACCTTGGCATTGAAGTGCGGGAGCTGGGCAAGACAGAGGGGGGATTTTTGCCAGACGTCGCCGATTGTCAGCAACTTCTTGAACAGTATGCCCGATTTGACCCCGCAGTGTTTGCGAATCCTTATGGCCTTTTTGCGCGCCTTCGCTCAGAGGAGCCAGTTTGCTGGTGTGAGACTCTAGAGTGCTGGCTCATTACTCGCTACGACGATGTAGCGTCAGCATTGCGCGATCCGCGATTCTCTTCGAGTCGGATCAACGCTCTGGTGAACCAGCTTCCTTACGAAACGCGGGAACAAGTCGAGCCTTTGCGGCAGTACCTCGCGAAGTTCATAGGTATCTCGGATCCCCCAGACCACACCAGGATCCGAAGCCTGGTCAACAAAGCATTCAGCTCGCGGGTAGTGGAGACCATGGGGCCGCGAATTCAGCGGATTGTGGACGAGTTGCTAGACGCGGTCGAGCCCGCGGGTCAGATGGATATCATCCAGGACTTTGCGTATTTGTTGCCCGTGACAGTGATCGCGGAAATTCTGGGTCTCCCCGCCGAGGACCAGAAGGAATTCAAAAGGTGGTCGGATGATATTGTCGGGTTCATTTCAAGCGGCCGAGGTCTGGTTGACCTTGCGCAGCGTGCTCAAAATAGCATGATGGAGCTGACCAACTATTACCGCGACATAATTGCAGAGCGTCGTAGACAGCCTCGAGAGGACCTGATCAGCAAGCTGATTGTCGCCGAAGAACAAGAAGATAGACTAACTGAGGAAGAGCTTCTGGCGACGTGCGTCACCTTGCTGGCCGGCGGGCATGAAACGACCACCCATCTCATCGCTGGTGGCATGCTGGCCCTACTCCGCAACCCCGAGCAGCTTCAAGTCTTAAGATGCGATCGCTCGGCGATCGTATCCGGCGTCGAAGAACTGTTGCGTTATGAAACTCCCGTCCAGCGTGGAGAGCGCGTGGCTGCCGACCACATCGAACTCCGGGGCCGGCGAATTCGCAAAGGCCAACGCGTCTTTCTTGTGGTTGCGGCCGCAAATCGCGATGAGTCTCAATTTCCCGAAGCCGACCGGCTCGACGTCCGACGGCATCCGAACCGGCACATGGCCTTTGGATTTGGCATTCACTTCTGCGTCGGCGCCATACTCGCACGGGCGGAGGGCCAAATTGCGATCGGAACCTTGCTCCGGCGCCTGCGAGAGCCGACTCTGGCCGCTCAGACCCTCGAGTACCAGCAGACCTTGGCGATTCGTGGCTTGAAGTCGTTGACGATCAACTTTGAGCCTCGCGGTGGAAGCTGAGCTGGAACCAAAAGCGCGCGATGCGAAGAAAGCAGTAATGGTCATGGCGGGGCCAGGGGAAGTGTGACCTTGAGCCAGCTAATCCTCGGTCACGAGGACGGCCGTTCGCAAACGGTTCCAATGAGCGGTCGATGACGTTGCAAGAATTGGGATGCAGCAGCACGGTTAAGTGACATTCAAGTTTGCGCTTGACCTGAGGAGAAACATTGCGAATGATCTCGCACGCTACGCTAAAAGAATCCCAACAGCTTCTTTCAAAGAAGACCAAGCTCCGAGAGTTATTTTCCGAGGACGGTTACCTCTTCCTAAGAGCCGTCCTTGACAAGAACGCCGTTCGGCAAGTCGAAGAGGATGTGATAAGGATCTCAAAGCGTCATGGATTCGTGGAAAAGACGGCAACATCCGAACCGATATGGTCGAGACGGCCGATCAATGAAACTGACCTATCGCTAGATGGCGCCTTCGCAAAGAGCTTGGGCACAATAAAGTCCTTAAGAGAGCTCGCTCGAACCGAGGAACTCGTCGGCATCTTGCGGAATGTACTCGGTTGTGACGTTTTCCCTTGGAGAAACAACCAGGATCAAGTCAGGGTTATCCCTCCCGGCGACTTTATGCGGAACCTAGGGCATGTGAGACTTCCGGGCGCTACTCCTGCGCACCAGGATTTTTATTCGTTCCGAAGCATGGATTTCTGCACGGTGTGGATACCTCTAGCCGAAATTGACGACAAAGTTGGCGGATTAGCACTCCGCCAAGGTTCTCATCAAAATGGTTTGCACGAGCATTGGTGGCGGGGCAACTTGCAACTGGGGGTAGCCGATACGATCAGCGAAGCGAAGGCTTGGCATGATGAAGGCGGAGTTGTGTTGGGCGGAACGGCTAGTTCAGACCATGCCGTTCATGTATGGCTTCGCTCAGACTACCATCTGGGTGATGTCTTGATATTCCACCCCATGATGTTGCACCGAGGTTTGACGAATACTTCCGATCGAGTCCGCTTATCAGTCGATTTCAGATTTCAGAAAAAGGGCACCACTGCTCCTTGGGTTGCGCACTACCGAACGGCGTACGCGGTGAAGTTCCTGGAACGATCACAGCAGTACATTAACCATCTAACATCGGACACCCAAATCGCGGGCAAGGCGTGGCAAAGAATTCGCGAGGAGGGGCCACGGAGAGCGGATCTGCGTACAAGGGCTACCACAATTGTGCAAGAGGTGACGGACGAAATGAAACGGACTTTTGCAGGCTGCGAGAAAGAGGAAGCAACATGAGAGAGCCACTCTCTCCTAAATTGTTGGAAGATCTGAACAGCATCGATACTCCGACGATCTCAAACGCAATCGAGAAGCTGAACGTCAGGGATCTTACCACCGGCTTTGCCGGGTGCCGGATCCGCTGCATGTTTCCCGACCTGGGTATTAAGGTCGGGTATGCGATTACGGCGCAGCTGGACGGCACGAGCCCGGGGCCACCGGCGGTCGGGGCCGGATTTCGCGAGGTGGCGGACGCTGTTGAGATTTCTCCGAAGCCCGTCATCCTTGTGTGGCAGGACGTCGGTCCTAATCCGGGCGGAGCTGCCGTATTCGGGGAGTTTGCGGCCACCTTGATGAAACGACTCGGTGCCGTAGCGATGG
The DNA here is from genome assembly GCA_003140655.1 of Acidobacteriaceae bacterium. Classification (GTDB taxonomy): domain Bacteria; phylum Acidobacteriota; class Terriglobia; order Terriglobales; family Acidobacteriaceae; genus Sulfotelmatobacter. Next base: position 18,351 of record PLKR01000289.1, read on the forward strand.
TGACTAACGGCGCAGTCCGAGACATTCACGAAATTCGAGATCTAGCTTTTCAGCTCTTCGCTGCGGGGGCCTCACCATCGCACGGTAACCCGCGGTTTGTCCGTGTCGGTGTGCCGGTTGTAGTCGACGGACTGCCTATTGAACCAGGGGACTTGATCCACTGTGACGCGAACGGTGTTTTGCTGGTACCACCCGACATCGCTCACCTCTTGCCCGATCAAGTGGAAAAAGTCAGAAGCGTGGAACGGGCGGCTTTCGACCTCATCAGGGGGCCGGATTTCTCGATCGAAGCGGCCTTTAAACGCATGGGGTAACGAGAATCAGAACCGTTTCCGGAGGACGTCACTTGATTACAAAGTCGTTCGAAGAACTGTACAACACGGTGGAAAAGATTGTTATTGCCGCTGGAACTCCTCAGGAGAATGCAAGAATAGTTGCGCACTTGTTGGCAGGTTCTCATCTAGCCGGGCACGACTCGCATGGCATTCAGCACTTGCCGCGCTACATAAAGGAAGTGCGGGCAGGCGAGATTGTGGTGAACGCATGTCCGCAGCTTTTGTCGGAAACAGACTCGACCGCTCTGGTTCGGGGCAACTGGGCTTGGGGGCACGTAACCGCGGATCTTATTACTAAAATCGGAGTTCGGAAGGCTCGAAAAACCAAAATCGCCCTGGTAAGCGGCGTCGAGGTGAATCACATTGGACGCTTGGGACACTATTCCGAACAGGCCGCGAAGGAAGGAATCATAACGATCCTTGCGTCTGGCGGGAACGCGGAAGAAGTGGCGACCGCGGCTCCATTTGGAGGCTCAAGGAGCGTTCTCTCTCCAAACCCGATCAGTATGGGATTCCCGACATCCGGCGACGACCCGGTCATCGTGGATTTTGCTTCTACCCAAGTTGCCGGCGGTAAAATCGCGGCCGCAAAGGCCAAGGGGGAGAAGTTGCCGCTTGGTTGGATCATTGACAAGCACGGCAACCCGTCGACAAGCCCCGATGATTACTATGCTGGAGGCGCGTTGGTGCCCTTCGGAGCCCATAAGGGATTTGGCATTATGGTCGCGATGGAAATCATGGGACGAGTCCTTTCTGGGGCGGACGCCTTTTCCAAAACCACTTGCGGGGGCGTCCATTTTCGCCACTGTGGAGTTAGCCTCATCGCGATCGATGCTGGTTTATTTTCATCTCGTGACGCGTTTGTCGAGCGCACGACGGAGTTGGCTAGCAGAATTCGTGCCGTGCCGCCGGCACCGGGCGTGGCTGAAGTCATGTCTCCCGGAGACTTCGAACATCGAATGAGAATCCGCCGGGATCGCGACGGGATTCAAATCCCAGAATCAACCTGGAGTGAGATTGTGCAGACTGCTGACTCGCTTGGAGTGCGCCTTTGATCTCCAGGGTCTCAGGCGATTACGAGCTTGATCCACCAACGGCCTCGGATGCATTTGAGGAACATTTGGTCGAATCTGGCGTTCAGGAACTCTGGAAAGGTAATAGAAGCGCGTAACCGAATCGGCTGAGGGCTTGTTGGTTCGGAGCTGTCAGGAGTTTAACTCGAAGGATGGAGGCGGGCATGAACTTATGGAGCGGTTTGCGACTGAGTCGGTTAATGCGAATTGTATTTGTAACTCTGCTGAGCTTCGCTTCGCTGCATTTCAGCGGTGCGTCGCTGCTGTGTGCCCAAGTCGTTGCACGCGAGCCTTTGGCTGCGCGCATCGGGCATACCGATCCATCCAAATACGATCCGTCAGAAAAAGCTCACGGCGGAGTCGGCACTTTAATGCTAAAGGCGATAATTGACGGTTATTCGGCCGGGAGTAATCCGATGAACACGCCTTTAATTTTCCTTGTTCGAGGTGTGCTTCCGCCTAAGACTGGTATCGGGCATCACTTCCACAATCAAATGGAGGAGATGTTTGTAATCTTCGATAATGAAGCCGAGTTCACGATCGATGGACGCACTTCACTTTTGCACGGACCGGCCGGCGCGCCATGCCGAATGGGCCACTCCCATGCACTCTACAATTCTACCGACAAACCGACAGAGTTCATGGACATAGCGGTGAGCAGTGTGAAAGGCAAGTACGACAATTTTGATCTTGGAGACGACCGTGTCGGGGTGCCGCTCGATCCTAAACCAGTCTTCATGACATTGCATCTGGAAAGAGCATTCCTGAAGCCTGTCGTTCAGAGCTATGGTGGCCGCGGGACAGTACTTTACGGACGCATGTTGCCGCCCGAGGTCTTTCTCACTAACTGGTCCTATGTGGATCACCTGGTGCTTCCGGAAGGCACATCCGTGGGTAAGACCCGCCATGAAGGCGTGGAGGAGATTTATTACGTGATCGAGGGTAGCGGCATCGCGCATGTTGGTAAGGAGGCGGCGGCAGTCAAAAAGGGTGATGCCGTCCCCGTACTCCTCAATGAGGTTCATTGGTTTGAAAATGACGCCCATTCAGACCTGGACCTCATGGTAATTGGCATTGCACGCGTGAAGATGGCGTTGGACACGGAACAAGAGCCGTAGCTTCACCGGTAGGGTTTGGAAACCGTCCTTAGGTTGTTTTTTTTTCGTCGCCGACCGGCGGCAAATAGGGAGCGATATGGACGAGTCAACAGAGCAATCCTTACTCCTGCTCCATGGGTAAGCTTGTTCCATCACTCGATTGGTTCCGGCGAATGTGTCTTATCCGAGCATTCGAGAGGGAGATTCACGTTTTAAACAAGGACGGTCTAGTTAGCGGTACGGCGCACCTTTACATCGGCATGGAGGCAATTGCAGTGGGCGCATGCGCTGCGATGGCCGACGGCGACTTCCTCACGAGTACACACCGCGGGCACGGACATTGCATTGCTCGACATCTTGATCCGGCGCGTATGATGGCCGAGATTTTGGGCAGGTCGGATGGGTACTGTCGAGGAAAGGGCGGCAGCATGCATATCACCGATCGATCAAAGGGCGTGCTGGGAGCAGACGGAATTGTCGGTGGTGGAATTCCGATAGCTGTTGGGGCGGCCTATGGCCTTCGATTGATGAACAAGTCGTCCGTGGTTTTCTGTTTCTTCGGCGAAGGCGCGAGCAATCAAGGCTCTTTCCACGAGGCGCTTAATCTTGCCGCCATTCAGCGACTCTCGGTGGTTTTCATCTGCGAAAACAACCAATGGGCATTGAGTGCCCCCTTCGTAGCGACAACTGCCGGTGGCAGCGTCGCGAAGCGTGCTGCCGCCTACGGGATCGTTGGCGAGGAAGTTGATGGGAATGACATAGACGCCGTTTTCGCAGCTGCTACTCGCGCCGCCGGCCGTGCGCGGGAAGGGTTGGGTCCCGCACTTATCGAGTGTCAGAGTTATCGCTGGGAGGGACATTCAATCTTTACGCGACAGGAGATCAGGCAGCAGGAAGAAATCGACGACTGGAAACGGCGCGACCCGATCGAGAGATGCCGGCGCAAATTGATAGAGACGCAGATGGCCAGTGCAGAGGACCTCGCGCTGATCGAGACGGAGGTCGGGGCAGAAATCGCCAGAGCCGCCGAGTTTGCGAAGAGCAGCCCTAACCCAGACGAATCTAGCGCGCTTGAGGATATCTACGCGTGATGAGACAAATCTCTTTCGCTGTGGCGCTAAACGAAGCACTTAAAGAGGAGATGCGGCGCGACCCCGTTGTCTTTGTGGCAGGAGAAGATATTGGCAAGATGGGAGGTCTCTTTAAGGTTACACAGGGTCTGCTCGAGGAGTTTGGTGCAGGCCGTGTACTGGACACGCCCATCTCTGAGGCAGCGATTGCAGGCCTCGGAGTCGGGGGGGCGCTAGTTGGTACGAGACCGGTAATTGAATTCCAATTTCTTGATTTTATTACCATCGCGATGGACCAGATTATCAACCACGCAGCTAAGTTGCGCTACATGACAGGTGGCATGGTGTCGGTCCCATTGGTTATACGAGCTCCAGTGTGCGGTGGGATCGGTTTGGGGGCACAACACTCGCAATCATTAGAGGCGTGGTTTGTTCACGTTCCAGGAATCAAGGTTGTCATGCCGGCAACGCCAAGAGATGCAAAAGGGCTTCTAAAGAGTGCCATTCGCGACGATAACCCTGTCTTGTTTCTGGAGCACCGTAGACTTTACGCCGCAACTGGTGAAGTGCCTAGCGGGGACCATATGGTGCCTTTAGGCACAGCTGAGGTCAAACGTGAAGGAAGCGATGTCACCGTGGTAGCCACTGGCCGGACCGTCTCTTTGGCCCTCGCGGCTGCGGATCGACTGAGCGAGCAAGCCATTAAGATTGAGGTTATTGACCTTCGCACGCTTAAGCCGTTTGATATGCAGACCATTTCGAACTCTGTAGGGAAGACCAATCGAGTTGTTGTGGTCAACGACGGCTGGCGCACTTGCGGCTACGCAGCCGAGATTGTAGCCAGCATCCAAAGTGAATGTTTTTACGATCTCGATTTTCCGGTCCAGCGAGTGTGCAACAAGGACGCACCCATGCCAGCTGCCGCTGCCCTCGAGCGTTCGCTAATGGTGTCGGAGGAGCAGATTGTGGCCGCTTGCAGTGCAGCAATGTCTTCTTAAGAAAATCGCACAATACTCTGGAGCAAACACGATGAGAGCTGTAGTCAAGGAACGCAGGGGGCCTGGCCATTTAGTATTGAAGGAGTGGCCAGAACCATCTCCTGATCATACCGAGGTGAAGATAGCCGTAGCGGCGGCGGGTATTTGTGGAACTGACATTCACATTCTTGATGGTGACTGGCCCTGCAATCCACCTGTCGTGCTAGGGCATGAGTTCTGCGGCACCGTGGTCGAGGTAGGGGACTCAGTATCCAACTTCCACCCGGGAGACAGAGTTGTTGCTTCAAATCCTGCTAAGACTTGCGGAGCGTGCTACCACTGTCATGCGGGTAATCCCTTCATGTGCGACAAGCGAGTGTCAGCTGGGTACATGATCGATGGCGCCTTCGGCGAATACATATGCATCACCGAACATCGTTGTCATCAACTTCCCAGTGAGGTTTCGTTCCGACAGGCTGCGCTCGGGGAGCCTTTAAGTGCGGCTGTTCATGGTCTGATTGAGCGGACCACCGTCCGCTCGGGCGACTTGGTTCTTATCTCGGGACCTGGTTGTGTAGGCATTCTTGCAATGGTCATCGCTAAGTTGCAGGGAGCGAGGACCATAGTGCTGGGAATCACCAAAGACGCTCGGCGTTTGTCTCTGGCAAAAGAACTTGGTGCTGATGTGGTCGTTGATGTTGCCAAGGAAAATGTGGCAGATGTCGTTCACGACTTTAGCTCGGGCGATGGGGCTGACCTGGTGTGCGAGTGCGCGGGCGTTCCGGCTTCGCTCGAAACATGTCTGCAAGTGGTAAGAAAGGAAGGAACGCTGCTGCAACTTGGAATCTATTCACGGCCATTTGAAGCCGATTTCAACAAAATCGTTATGAAAGAACTGAAGATGGTGGGCTCGTTCGGCTATGTTTGGACCTCTTGGCGTCGCAGCATTCGACTGTTACGGGACGGCAAAGTAAAAGCCGATCGAATGATCTCTCACGAACTCCCTCTAAGAGATTTTGCTGAAGCATTCCGGCTGACTCGGGATGGCACCGCAACCAAGGTGGTGTTCAACCCCCAAGTAGATTAATGATCAATAGGTATGAGGATCCATCAGCCCTGAGATCGGCTGATGAGCAGTGGATGCAACTGAACTCCCAGGGCTGTTTCCTCTCGGTCCGAGGACCCCGGAATGCGAGAGACGGGCAAGGTCGATAAATGGAAATCGACATCGAGGACTTTGACGCTCTACGACTGTACCTGGTCGATCGCACGAATCGAGGCAAGCCTGTCTCATTTGAGAAACTCCAAGGAGGTGTCTCGAACCGGACGGTGCTGGTTACATGGGAGGATGGGAGCGGCTGGGTCTTGAAGCAAGCGTTGTCGAAATTGCGAGTGAACGTTGACTGGTTCAGCAGTCCGGAGAGGATCCGAGTGGAAGCAAGGGCCTTGCGCTGGCTGAACCGTCTAGCCCCGCCGGGCACGACGCCATGCTTCATTCTTGAAGACGCTGCGAATCATCTGATCGCTATGGAGGCGATTCCGGCGGAACATGAGAATTGGAAATCCGTGTTGCTCTCCGGACGGGTCGTTTCGGACCAGTTCGAACAGTTCGGCTCACTGCTTGGTATCATCCACCGTCGGTCGGCCGAGTCCGCGCGTGAACTGTCCCGGACCTTCGCAGAGAGTGCTCACTTTGAAAGCCTGCGGCTCGAGCCGTATTACCTTTATACCGCCCAGGAGGTCGCTCCTGCCGCCAATTTTCTCATCCGATTGGCGCAAGAAACCCTCGACCAAAAGCTCAGCATAGTCCATGGAGATTTCAGTCCCAAGAACACGCTTGTTTACCGGGGCAGACTGATTTTGCTCGACTACGAAGTGGTTCACTTTGGAGACCCCGCTTTCGACGTTGGTTTTGCTTTGACCCACTTTCTCAGCAAGGGACATCACTTGCAGCAGCAACGTCTCGCCCTCCTCAAAGCTGCAGGACTGTTTTGGCGAGTCTATTTCAAAGAAATTTCACCGCTCGGGTGGGATGCGATCGAGTCACGATCGGTCCGTCATACGCTGGGATGCCTGCTGGCGCGGGTGGCGGGAAAATCGCCTCTGGAATATCTAACACCGCAAGAAGTGAAACGGCAGCGGGATGTGGTGTTGAAAATGATCGTGGCACCTCCGACCACTGTTGCCGACCTAATCCATGACTTCGTTCAACAAGTCGAGAACCATGCCCAAAATTGAGAAACTCCTCGGACGCGAAATCTTGGATAGCCGCGGCAAGCCCACGGTTTTGGCTACTTGTGTGCTCGAGGGCGGACTGCGTGCCTCCGCATCCGTCCCGTCGGGAGCTTCGACTGGAACTGCAGAGGCTTGTGAGCTGAGGGATGGCGATCCCAGGCGGTATCGCGGCTCAGGTTGCAAGCGAGCAGCCGCCAACATCAGCGAAGGGTTGCACCGTGAGTTGGCAGGGCATATGTTCACGAGCCAGGCTGAATTGGACAACGCAATGATTGCGCTCGATGGCACGCCGACAAAGTCTCGTTTAGGAGCGAACGCCATTCTGGCGGTGTCAGTAGCCTTCGCGCGAGCCTGTGCTCTCGATCGCAGGATCCCTCTATATCGGCACTTCGCAGAGATGCTTGGGTCACCGATCGACGCACTCCCTCGTCTGACCATCAACCTACTCAGCGGTGGCAAGCATGCCGGACAGCAGATATCCATTCAGGATGTTCTGATCATTCCCATGTCCGCGCAAACAGTGGATGAAGCTCTAGTTGCGGCCTCAGACATCTATAGCGCGGCGGCCGACCTGATATTCCAGAGATACGGCATGCGTCTGCTCACGGCTGATGAAGGCGGACTGGCTCCTCCTTTCAGGATGGTGGACGAAATGTTTACCCTCGCGGTGGAAGCGATCGAACTGGCTGGGTTCGTTCCCGGTAAGGACATATTCTTGGGGGTAGACGTCGCGTCTACTCATTTCTATAAGAGCGATAGATACGAGATAGACTCTGAGCTCCTCGATAGTAACGGAATGATCGAGACAATTGAGAATTGGTTGGGGCAGTTCCCAATCATCAGCGTGGAAGATGGCTTGGCGGAGGATGACTGGGAAAACTGGCCGAATCTTCACGCTGCGATTGCCGGGCGGGCATTGACCCTGGGAGATGACCTGTTATGTACCAACACAGCACGCATCCAACGCGCCATCGAGACAAACGCCTGCGATGCACTGCTGCTGAAAGTAAATCAGATAGGCACTCTGACAGAAGCGCTCGCGGCCTATAATCAGGCGCGTTCGGCTAACTGGTCCGTCACGTTAAGTGTGCGCAGTGGAGAAACCGAGGACAACTGGGTTGCAGATCTGGCTGCCGGTTGGCGAGCCGATCAGTTCAAGAACGGTTCAATTCGCCAATCTGAGCGACTGGCAAAGTACAACCGGCTGCTGGAGATCGCGGAGGAAACGAATTGGCGTCTCGCTGACTGGCCAAGGCGCACTTGAAGACCTTGGACACTCCGAGACAGCGTCCCGCAGGACCTCATCGTCACCTACAAGCCTCACGAGGCAGAGCGCCACCTTAATTCTGGCCCGCTCAGCACTTGCGGGTTGACGATATTCTGCGGACGCCTTCCACACAACACATCCGCCATCTGAGTAGCCGCCGTTTTCCGCAATTCGAGGAGTGACTCTTCCGAATTGAAGGCCGCATGTGGAGTTACCACAGTCCGGGGATGCGCAATGAGCCGGTCGCCAGCGGCAGGGGGTTCTTGCGACAGGACATCCAGACCTGCTCCGGTAATAAGCTCTTCGTTAAGCGCGGCGAGGAGGTCCGAGGAGTCGATGATTCCGCCGCGGGAAGTATTGACAATGATTGCGGTCCGTTTCATCTCCTGAAAGGTTCGATAGTTGAATAAACCAGTCGTCTCGTTGGACAGCGGGACATGGATGGAGATGAAATCGCTTTGCTTGACGATCTCTGAGAAAGAGACGCGTACCACTCTCGCCTGCGCCACGCTACCATCGTCGATGTGCGGGTCGCAGATGATGATATTCAAGCCAAACGCTCGCGCTTTGGCACAAAGCGCCTTTCCAATTTTTCCAAAGCCAACTATGCCCAAAGTCTTTCCCTTGATCCTGTATAACGGAGGGCCGGCTTGCAAGTCATAGGAGCCATTCTTAATGTTCCGATCATAGAAGGCCGTCTTCCGTGCGCACGATAGGATTAGAGCCATGGCGTGATCGGAGACCTCATCCACGCAGTAAGCAGGGACATTCGTGACGATAATCCCCGCTTCTGTGGCGGACGATACATCGATGTTGTCCAAGCCGATGCCAAAACGCCCGATTGACAGACACTGCCTCGCCTTGCGTATTATGTTTCCGCCCACTGGCTTCCAACAGGTCAAGATTCCATGTAGTCCTGGAGCCAGCTGCATCAGCTCGGTTTCAGAAGCTGTGTTTGCGACGACGACAATTGCCGCCGCATGACCCAGCACTTCTTTTTCAATACTCAAGTCCTTCCAAGCGAAATCCGTTACCAAGACCTGTCGCACGCGGCCTCCTCAGTCAGATAGAGTGGGCCGCCGCGCCTGGTAAATGCGAGCCATGCGAGTTCTTCGCGGCTGGCTCGACCCACACTCATAAGAAGCAGATCCATTCGCATTTAGATTAAAGTTGAGCGTTCTCAGTCCCGCCCGCTCGCTGCCATGCAACCACGGCCTGCCGTGATGTACCAAGCTGGTCGACTCCCAGTTCAACCACGTCACCGGCCTTCAAATACTGCTGCGGCTTCATGCCGAACCCCACCCCAGCTGGCGTTCCGGTGCTAATGATGTCGCCAGGCAGCAACGTCATGAATTGGCTAACATAGGTGACGAGCGTGGGTACATCAAAAATCATCTCGCTCGTGGAACTACGTTGCCGGAAGACGCCATTAACTTTCAGCCAAATCCCCAAACAGGTCGTGTCTGGAATCTCGTCACGTGTCGCCAGAAACGGCCCCAGAGGCGCAAACGTATCTGCACTCTTTCCTTTGACCCACTGCCCGCCACGTTCAAACTGAAACGCCCGGTCAGAATAATCGTTGTGCAGAACGTAACCCGCCACATATTCGAGTGCTTTTCCTTCCTCGACGTAACCGCACTTCTTGCCGATCACGATAGCCAACTCGACCTCCCAATCCACTTTTTGTCCATTCTTCGGAATCACAAGATCGTCGTTCGGACCAACGAGCGAAGTAGTAGCCTTGAAGAATATGACAGGCTCTTTTGGAATCTCCATTTTGCTTTCTTTGGCGTGATCGCGAAAGTTCAGCCCAATGCAGACGATCTTGCTGGGGCGGGAGATCGCGGGTCCTAACCGAACCGATTCCGCAACCCGCGGAGCGGATGTGGCGTTCTCGTTCAACCAATGTTTCAATCGGGAGGGTCCGTCGTTTGCGAAAAACGCCTCGTCGTAATCCTGCACGAAGCTGGAAACATCCACCCGAGTGGCGTCCTGCAAGATAACTCCTGGGATTTCTCCGCCTGGTTCGCCAAGTCGGATCAGCTTCATTTTTTGTTTCTCCGGTACTTGATAGGCAAGTTTCAGAAATTCTTGCCATGTGCAAAGAATTCATGCCGACGCAACACTGGGGTGTAGGTCCAAGGAAATGCCAAGTGAAATGGCAATTTCCTCAAGTTCGTTTAGAGTATTGTGGTCAATCGAGATGCCCTCCCGTTCCCGGATGGCTTTTTGTGCAACTTCGGGCTCTCCGGGAATTAGGACCCCTTGGCTGTTCAGCGCAGGGGGTGCTTCCTTTATCCTCTTAAAGAGGTAGTCGACGGCCATCGAATACTCCTCGCGCGACCGAAAGAAGCTGGGCTCAATCGTTATGGCAAAAACTCCATTCGTCAGCATTTTGTAGTCAGGGAATATGGGGGTTTCCGCACCGCTCAAAATCCCTGCTAAGACCTCGATGAGCAGGGAAAGAGCGTAACCTTTGTATTCGCCAAAAGTGGTGATTGCGCCTCCGTCGTACAAGTCGCCTGGTTTATCAGTTGGTTTCCCGTTCTTGTCGAGCAGCCAGCCGATTGGGACCCTATCGCCTTTTCGATGAGCGATTCGAACTTTTCCCTCGGCGACGGTCGAGGTCGCAAAGTCTGCCAAAAGGGGAGGGCAAGACCCTGCTGGAATTGAAAAAGCTAAAGGATTTGTGCCCAGCATTTTTTGTCGAGATCCAAATGGAGCGACTAATCCTCCAGGCCGTGACCCGTTGACGAACATGATTCCGATCATTCCTTCTTGGGATGCGATTGCAACAAATTCACCCAATCTCCCGACATGGTGAACGTTGGTAAAGCACGTAACGCCGATACCGTTCAGGCGCGCCTTGTCCATCGCAAGTTGCATAGCCTTCTTGGAAACAATCTGGCCAAACCCCTTACAACCATCCAGCAAGGCAATCACATTGTTCTCGCGGGTAATTCTCGGTTGTGCGGAGGGGACGATTGCACCGGTCTTGAGGGCAGCCAGATATTGCCCGATGCGTACAACTCCATGGGAATCGACTCCCATTAGATTGGAGAGGACCAGAGAATCCATCAATTCGGTCGCTGTGGCTTTGTCAACGCCGGCAGCGACGAAAATTCTGACCCCCATAGTGAGCAAGTCGTTCTTCTTGAATCTTGGCATGCTGGACAACCGTCGATATCATTATAAATAATATTAGATAATAGATTTGAAACGAGACAAATATCTCCGAGGGGAGGCGACAGAAAAGTTGCGCTTCGGACTTGAACCCCGCGTATTGAAATGTTTGATTTTATGTGATAAGAACGATTTAGTGGTAAGGTGAATCTCTATGCCGTTCCGGAAGTTGAAGTTCAAAGGAGTATTTGAAGAAACCTACGATGCTCTAAAGTCGAAGATTCTTGCCGGTGAGCTAGCTCCTGGAACGAGGATTGATGTCTCGTTGGTTTCGGAGGAGCTCGGGGTCAGCCGAACTCCGGTTAACGATGCTCTCCAGGCATTACGACTTCAGGGCCTCATCGAAATCGTGCCCCGCAAAGGCACATTCGTCTCCCAAGTGACTCCGAAGGATGTGGAAGATGCCTTTCAGTTGCGGATGGCATTGGAGGGAAAGGCTTGTGAACAGGCTGCTGAAGGAATGGACACTTCCAAAACATCTGCTCTCCACACTCTAAATGACCTGCTCGCGCATGACGACCATCCTGTTCTCTCCGAGCACCTCCGAATTAACCAGAAATTCCACGAGCTCATCGTCGGGTACTCGAACAACTCGCTGCTTCTCAAGTCTTATCTGGAAGTGCAGGCGCGTATGCAATTCCTGCAGGTATATTTCGGCTTCGAGAACTGGCAGAAACATTCTCCCGAGATTGTGGAGGAACACAACGAGATCATAGAAGCTCTAGCCTCGCACGACGCCGGCTCGGCTCAGGGACTCATGAATGGTCATATCCGTTCAGCTATGACGAGACTGATCGCTGTGATCCAAGAGCCCAAAGAATCAAGGCCTGTTCCCGAAGATCGAAAGTTGGCTCAAGATCACGATGTCCAAGTGCTTCCGTAGCCCCCCCAAGAGGAAAACTACAATTAGCGGCCGCAGGACGTCTGCCCAAGAATGCCACGAGTTGACAACGCTAAGAAGCGAATGGTAGCATTTTTCGCGTAATATAATACATATTAGATTATGTAATACCGCAGGTGGTTGTTGCCGACGGGCAGGATTCAGCCAAATGGGAGGGCTGACACCTCATATGCAGACCAAAACGAAGGTAGTGCACAGAATCGCTGATGTTCCTTTCCTGGAATCTCCGGATGGCGCAAATCGGGATAGTTTCCTGGTGACGGAATTGACCTGTGGCTCACAGCAATATACGGCCGGCCTGTATTTTGTTCGTCCAGGGGAGCGGAACCGTGCCGATCGGCATCCTGGACAGGAAGAGGTTTACTACATTTTTGAGGGAAGTGGAACGGTAACGGTCGACGGTGAGGTCCACCGGATACAGGCTGGGGATGTCGTTTTTATACCGGACGGTACGACTCACTTTTTGAGCAACGATACTTCTAAAACGTTGGGCTTGTTCTGGGCAATCGCGGCAAAGTGGAGTGATCTAAAGGAGATTCAAAGCTTTATCAGCACTTGGCATGAAGTCAAAATCGGCAGTCCGTGGCAGTCTTGAAGGTTGGGCAAATGACCGTCTCCAATCGCAACCTTTTCGATCTGACGGGCAGCAATGTGCTCCTTACCGGAGGGGGCCAGGGCTTGGGAAAAGCAATGGCTTTGGGCATGGCGGCCCACGGGGCAAACGTCGCCATTCTTGAAGTCAACCCGAAAACTGGAGAGGAAGCAGCACACGAGATTGAATCGGTCGGCGTTCGATCGCTGCTGATAGTGGGAGATGTCACTGACGAGGCTAGTGCGACTTCTGCGGTAAACCGTGTGGTCGATGCTTGGGGACGGCTAGACGTCCTCGTTAATAACGCGGGTTTTGCCATCTTGAGCCCAGCCGAGGAGATGAGCGTAGTCGATTTCAAACGAGTCTACGAGTTGGATGTCGTTGGCATGTTCATTTGCTCAAAGGCTGCATTCGTGCCGATGGCCAAACAGAGGCACGGAGTGATTATCAACATGGCGAGTATGTGCGGGATGACTGTATTGCTATCCAATAAGCATGCGGCCTACAACTCTGCCAAGGCGTCCGTAATTATGCTCACAAAGTCTTTAGCAGTGGAGTGGGCTCCTCATAACATCCGAGTCAACGCGATTGCTCCTGGCTACGTCAATACGCCTCCCGTTATGAAGATGGGAGAAGAGGATCCAAAGCGCTGGGCAGCCATGATGTCTAGAGTTCCCATGGGGCGAGCTGGCGAACCGGATGAACTCCAGGGGGCGGCAATTTTCCTGTGCAGCCGGGCGTCCAGTTACGTAACGGGCAGTGTGCTGGTTATCGATGGGGGCCACACATGTATGTGAGTCATAAAACAGGCAGTTCACCTAAACAATTTCGAACTCAACCGCTCGACTGCCCGAAAGCCCAAAGACCGAAAAGTGCGTGGCGTTTTATGAACCGACGTTGACCCATACGGCCTTCACTTGCGTGTACTGCTCAAGGGCATCAGCCCCCGAGTCACGACCGTATCCGCTCATCTTGTATCCTCCGAAGGGCACCGCGGGGTCCATGACGTTGAAGCAATTGACCCACACGACTCCTGACTGAAGAGCCTTAGCGATCGCGTGCGCTTTCTGAACATTCTGAGTCCAGACTCCACCGGCCAGACCATAGGTCGTATTGTTGCTAAGTGCTATTACCTCATCGATTTCCTTGAACGGAATTACGCAAATGACTGGTCCGAAGATCTCCTCTTGGGCAATCTTATTGTGAGGTTTGACGTGCTCGAACACAGTCGGCGGCATGAAGTACCCGTTTCTTAAATCGCCTGTTAATAAGCGTTCACCACCACAGACGAGTTTGGCACCCTGCTCAAGTCCAGATTGAATGTATCCGCTAACTCGCCTAAATTGTTCCGAAGAAATAAGAGGTCCCATTTCGCTGGTCGGATTAAGACCGTTGCCAACCTTAATCGACGCCGAAAAGTCACTGAGCTTCGATAGGAAACGATCGTAGATCTTTTGTTCAACGAAAAGGCGAGATCCTCCGCAACAGATTTGTCCGGAAAGCCGAAACATCGCCCACGCAGTGCCCGGGATCGCCCGATCGAGATCTGCGTCGGCGAACACAATGTCGGGGGACTTTCCTCCGAGCTCCAGAGACACTCGTTTCAGATTGGAAGCGGACGCCCGAACGATACTTTGTCCCGTTTTGTAGGACCCGGTAAACGCAATCTTGTCTACATCGGGATGCTCGGCTAAGGCGGCACCTGCCTCACCGCCAAATCCGGGGCAGATGTTCACGACGCCGCTGGGAAACCCGGCCTCCAAAACCAGTTCTCCCAGCCGCAGCGCCGTGAGGGGAGTCTGCTCAGCCGGCTTAAGCACAACCGTGCATCCCGCCGCAAGAGCCGGGGCCAACTTCCAGATCGCAATCACGAAAGGACTATTCCAAGGAACGATGGCGCCCACAACTCCTACCGGCTCTCGAAGGGTGTAAGTGAAAAAATCACCAGGGGCAGAATTGTCGATGGTCTCCCCATTAATTTTAGTTGCCCAGCCCGCGTAGTAGCGTACCTGTTCAGCGGCTCTCGGAATCAACGAAGATCGAGCCAAGGAGATCGGCATTCCGGAGTCTAGGACTTCGAGAAGTGCAAGTTCGTCAACGTTTCTTTCGATCAAGTCGGCGAGTCTCAGGAGGAGCCTTTGGCGGTCAGACGGTTTCGTCTTGCGCCACACTCCCTGAAAGGCTTTCCTGGCTGCTCCGACGGCTCGATCGATATCTTCTCGTCCCGCTTCCGCAACCTGCGCAAGGACTTCACCGGTGGCAGGGTTCCAGGTCTCAAAACACTTTCCAGACACCGACCCAACCAATTCTCCATCGATCAGCATTTTCTTGGGTTGAGATGAAAGAAAGGCGACGCCTGACGGGCGCACAAGATCTTCCACATTAGGATTAGCCACGCGTTAACGACCCCCATTCCCGGAGAAATGTAAAGGAGAAGAAGTCTGTCTCCTACCTCGCCAGCGACGATCGCCGGATTTCTTCACGAACCCTTGCTCGAGCCAACAGATTCTGTGATGGCTCCGAGTCTGTAGAATTCCGTCGCGGTTGATTTAAATAGCATGGCTTCTTGGCAGGGCTGTAACCCACCCAGGGCTACCCTCATGCCTCGCAACGTGTCTTTGTAACTCGCGACCAGCAAAGTCACAGGCCAATCGCTTCCCCACATGAGTCGGGTTGGACCAAACCATTCCAGCAGGGATCCGACAAAAGGTTTGATCGCCTCGATGGGCCAACCCCCGCCGGGCGCACTTAGCAGTCCGCCGATCTGCTCGACGCGGGGAGAAAACGACAACTTGCACGCTACGGAGGTGTTAGCGGCTAACGCTTTCATGCCCGATTCCCACTCGCCGCGATCACTCTGGCCCTCGAGATCGGGCTTCGCCATGTGTTCGATAACTGACTTCAGATGCTGAAATCGCTCGTAGATCTTAAGGATGTATTTTAAGTGGGCGGCGCGAACGAGCAATTCAAGAATAATTCCTCGCTCAGCGATCTTCGCTATACCCTGAAGGATTTCCTGGCGCGCGAGAATATCTGGGTCAGGATTGCCTTCGAATCTGGCGCGCACAGCGCGGAACTTGGGGTTTGTAGACCAGCTGTCTAACTCTTCTTCCAGCGAAGGACTCGCAAGATCAACATAAGGCGCAAAGCCGGCGATCAAATTTGACGAGGCTGCCATATTCTCCATCGCAGTGGATTCTTCCCGGGTCTTACCGGATTCGATCAAAATACAGGCTGTAATGCCACACGGAGCGGCGACAAGCGAGAGATCCCCAGGAGAGAAAGTGCGAAAGATAGGGCCGAACGCTGCAGTTAAGCCGCCTTGCTTCGCTAATCCCAGCTCCCATAGATGACAGTGGGTATCAATACCCAGGTCGAGATCCGGCGTAACTCCGTCCAAGTCCGTGGCTATTCGTCGGTGAGTCATAGCTTCGATTGCGTCTCAGTACCGCTTTATCAAGAATCTATGCGACCCAACAAGCCGCAACGTGCTTACAAGCTAGGCGCGAACCTCTTCCAGATACCGGCGGACCCCAGGCACCAAAATGGCCTCCAGATTCGTCACAATGTATCGCGCACCCCTTTGCCGCCATTCGCGTGCTGAGTCCGCACTCGAGGCTAAAGCTCCCAAGATCTTTCCCGCTTGAGCGACCTGTGCAGCGATCCTGTCTGTGGCTTCGCGGACGCGTGGATGTTGAGGCTGGCCCGGGACGCCCAGCGAAACAGATAGGTCAGTAGGTCCGATAAAGACGACGTCAACCCCGTCCGTGCGGGCAATATCCATTACCTCCCCGAGCGCCTCGATGGTCTCAACTTGAAGGATCAGCAGAGTCTCAGCATTGGCCACTTTTACATATTCGTGGAACGGGGCTGTCTGCCCATAGTCAGCGGCACGGGTCGAGCCTAATCCTCGATTGCCGCGGGGGGCGAATTTGACGGCGCGCACCGCCCTCTCTGCCTCGGCCGGCGAATTGACCATCGGCACTTGCACTCCTTGGGCGCCTGTGTCCAAAAACCGTAAGATGACATGCGGTTGATTCGTGGGGACCCGAATCAATGGCGTCACCGAGCGCAGGTCCGCCACTCGAACAAGGTTCTCGCAGTCCCTTGGCTCAAGGGTACTGTGCTCGCCGTCAAGTAGGAAGAAATCCCAGCCTTGGTACGCAAGAACTTCTGCCAAGCTCGCATCGCGGTACTTGAGAAAGCAACCAAACACCGTTTCACCGGCCAGCAATTTTGCTTTGGTCACATTGTGCACGGATGGATTCTCCCCCTATGATTTTGAGCTGTTTTTTTGAGCTCTCATGTCAGACATTCAAAGAGGATTTCAAGTTCCGTTTTGGGGCCAGTTTCGCCACCATCGCTCCTGGTCTTACCCCGCGAGAGATCCGGTCGCTCGTACAGCTGGTTCAATCTTGTTGACACGCGAAAGGAGCGCTGCTAGCATCCGGTTAATATAACACATATTACATTTCAATTGGATCCTTGCCTGGCCCATAAGAAGCGAGATTCGGCCTACAAATCATCTTGGTTGAATAGTCGGGGACGTGTTAATTGACCCAACGAGATCAGGGGCTCCCCTACCAGCCTACGGCGGAAGCGGCCACGCTGCCTGCAGAAACGTCGAAGAACATGCTGATCACTCGGCCGAGCAAAGTCCGGTGGCGGTTACTCCTTTGTCTTTTCGCGCTGAGCGCGGTTACTTACCTCGACCGCGTCAACATCTCGATCAGCGGGCGGCGGATCGCGGGGGAGTTTCATTTCAATGACGTCCAACTGGGGTGGATCTTCAGCGCCTTCGTGGTCGGCTACGCAATCTTTCAGGTGCCGGGGGGGTGGCTTGCAGACCGGTTCGGCGCTCGGCGCGTGCTTACGAGCGGCGCACTGTGGTGGGCGGTTTTCACGGCGGCAACGGCTGCGATCTACGCCAAGACGACAAACGCACTTGGCATCTTTCTAGCAGTCCGATTCATGCTCGGCGCCGGTGAGGCGGTCGTCTATCCCAGTTCAAATCGTTTTGTAGCAAATTGGATTCCTAGCGGCGAACGCGGCATCGCCAATGGGGTGATTTTTGCAGGTGTTGGTGCAGGCGCGGGCGTAACGCCTTTGTTGATCACGGCCATCATGATGCGCTTTGGCTGGCGAATGTCCTTTTGGCTCTGCGCTGTGCTTGGGGCTGTGGCAGGACTGGTTTGGCTACTGCTAGCCCGCGATCATCCGGAAGAACACGTCGGCGTGAACCAGGCTGAAATGGAAGTAATCCGATCCGGCCTTGTAATTCCACCTCGCGGTCGAAGCTCGGTCCCTTGGGCAACGGTCTTCGCCAGTCGAGATGTCATGGCTAGTTCTTTCAGCTATTTTTGCTACGGATATGCCGCATACATATTTTTCAGCTGGTTTTTCATCTACCTCAACGAGGTGCGCGGAGTGAATCTGCGGGTCAGCGCCTTCTATACGATGCTGCCGTTCATCGGCATGGTAGCCGGCTCGCCGCTTGGAGGTCTACTTGGCGACGCTGTCACGCGCAGATGGGGTAAGCGCCTTGGGCGGTGCGGAATCGCCGCGGTCGGGATGGGTCTAGGCGCGGTTTTCATTGCCCTGGGTGCAGACGTGAAGCGCACTGGATTGTCGACCGTCGTGCTCACTGTTGGCGTATTCGCCCTGTTCCTTGCCCAGAGCTCTTTCTGGGCTCTGACCGCGGACATCGCGGGGCCGTCAGCTGGAGCTGTTTCGGGCCTGATGAATCTATGCTGTCAGGTTGGAGGAGCAGTGACGGCATCGCTAACGCCAGTGATCGCCATCCACTTCGGCTGGACGGCATCGTTTCTAACCGCCGCTGGATTATGTGCCCTCGGCGCCGCAGCCTGGCTTTTCGTCGACCCCAATCGCGTGCTGCCCTGCCGCACGGGGTGAACTCCTCCAGCAGTGGCCGATCGTCGGTGCGAAAGCGATGGATTACTTTACCGACGTCAATGGATGTTCTGCAAGTAGTTGCTATATGCCAAGACGACCGAGGCAACAGTTAGTATGGCAAGTCCCCCGAACATGCGTCTGACGGCATGCGCACCCGCAATTTTCCATTCTCCCAGCAGGAATCCAGAAACGTTGCCCGCCGCGAGCTGTGCGACTTGCATGATGGCCCAACCCACGGACGTACCCAGCAACCCCAGTTTTATGGAACCCAAGCCGTAAAACGCGACCGAGCCCATAAACAGGACACCCATAGCAACCGAAAGCGACGCGTCCCTAACCGGAGACATTGCAAAGCGCCTCCACGATTTATTTCTAGCGCAGAGAATCAGAGCATAACCCAAAGTCGGGACCATGCCGCCTAACATTGCGATTGCCCATATGGCATATGTGGCGTTCAGCTTAGAAACATTTTTTCCCACCGCGGCGCTGATTTGTTGTCCAAACGCGAAGCTGAAGTTCAGGCCCGCGGATAGAATCCCTGCCAGGATAGCCATCGCCAAACCTACGCCGAACGAGCCTTGGATAAACGATTTCGAAGGGTTCTGGAACTGACCAGCAGCAGACGCGACCTTCTCCTGTGCCTCTTTCTCCCGGCCGGCTTGAGCGACAACCGCTATGCCGATAATGATGATGGCCACGCCGAGGAGCAACCAGGCTCCCGCCTTTGTCCCAAGGGTCTGCGGGGAAAAGTAGAGCAAGGGGACGAGGGCTCCGGCCGAAGCCCCCACACCGCAAGTCACTGCATAGGTCAGCGATAGGCCAATGCGAGAAATACACATGCCTCCAAGGGTCGAGGCGATTCCCCAACTGAAGGCGAACAGCACCGGGACAAGAAGTGTCGTAAACGGGAGTTGCTTGTAGACGCCCAGCAGGTTCGGTATTGTCGCGAACGCTAGTCCCCATGGAATCAGACAGGTCGCGACCAAGTTGTATATGGCCCAGTAGTTCTCGAATCGATATTTCCGCATGAACCGAATGGGGAGCATAGCGCAGCCCACCATCGTGCCGGACATTAAGACGAATAGCAGCCCTACGGGAGTGTCCATATTTTCTGCAGTGAACCTCTCATACTCATTGCGGATTCATGGAACAACGGGAATTGCTCACACACGTTGGTCTTATGTGGCGCATGGGATAAACGACAGGCTCTCGGGCAAACAATGTGACGCCTTAGAATTCGTGGACCAGTTGCATCCGAGCCCACCATTCATCCCCCCCGGCCTCGCGGAGTTTTTCCTGGAGGTCGTGCGTCAAACCCTCCCATTCTCTTACTCGAGGGTCATCTTGGGGCGTCGGGATGAGTCCTCCCGAGGGACGGAATTCGTCCGTCGTCTCGATAAACATGAATAGGTGACAGCCTATCCGATAGATTTTCGATCTCACGATGCCCAAGTTTCGCGCGTATTCGATTACCGCGGGCGGTACGTCTTGATGGAAGTCATCATATTGATGAATAACCTTGGGATCGTCCTTCAAGTTGATGGCGAAAGCATATTGCTTCATGGCGTTTAGGTTCTCCGATCGGCAAATTTTTCGTTCGTCGCGAAGTTGAGTCTCGCTCGGTAATGCAATCCTGGATCCGCCTGGTCACGCCTACAGAAGTGGCTTCGCCAACAAGTCGCCGACGTGCGGAGCTCTTAGCAGGCTCCTTCTTCCTTGAGATCCCATTCGGTTGCACTGAGCGAGAGTTGGGGGTCATCATGCCGG
>PLKR01000289.1:38819-48883 GCA_003140655.1 Acidobacteriaceae bacterium
TGGGGCAAGACATTTCACATAGAATAATACATGTTACATTTCAATCTCATGGATATATACTTCCCTGTGCACGGTTATGAGAGACGAGTCCGGGACGGATTTCCGAGGTGGAAGCTCCCTATGTTCGTTACGCTCTCGACGCCTGACGTTTAGAACCGGATTCTCCGTCATCCGATTGCGATTGGCGATCGGTCTGTCCAAAATCGCCGTTCGCGAAAACTGCGCTGTCTTTCGAACCCGAGCGCGTATGGAGCAATACCAAACTAGCTCCTCGTGAAGGAAACTGATATCCACATGAAGACAAAAGGACCGAAGCCCTCGGCTGAGATTGGCGTAGAGAAACTCACGGACATGTACGGCCAAATGGTGACGATTCGATTGTTTGAAGAACGGGTCGTGGAACTCTACCGGCGTGCGCAGATTCCTGGGATTGCGCACGTCTCCATCGGGCAAGAGGCAGTTCCTGTAGGAATATGTAACGCTCTGCGGACAAATGATTACATCACCAGCACGCACAGAGGACACGCACATTGTTTGGCAAAAGGCGCCGATATTACCCAAATGTTTGCCGAGTTGTTCGGCAAGGTCACAGGGTACTGTCGCGGAAAGGGCGGTTCGATGCATATCGCCAACCCAGCGACAGGCAATTTGGGCGCAAATGCCATTGTCGGCGGCAGCATACCTATTGCAACTGGCGCAGCTCTCAGCGCCAAGCTGCGAAAAACTAATCAAGTGGCAGTTTGTTTCTTCGGAGACGGTGCCTTGAACCAGGGAGTGTTGTTGGAATCGATGAATTTTGCTTCGATTTGGCGACTGCCCGTGATCTATGTCTGCGAAAACAATCAATATGGCGAATACACACCGACTAAACGAGTCACTGCTGGGGACATAGAGATGCGCGGCAAGGCTCTCGATATTCGGACAGCTGTAGCCGATGGAATGGATGTTCTCGCCGTATACGACGCCGCATGCGAAGCCGTTGACCATGCGAAGTCTGGCAAAGGGCCCAGCTTCCTGGTAATGGAAACCTATCGTTTTATCGGACACGGGATGAGCGATGTAGATCGGGCTTATCGGACACGAGAAGAAGAGCAGGAGTGGCAACGAGCGCGCGATCCCATCGATCGACTGCGAACAACGTTGATAGAAGAGTGGCGCTTGAAACAGAGCGCCTTGGATGCAATTTCGTCAGGAGTGGCAAAACAGATCGACATTTCCGTGGAGGCGGCGCAGAAGGCTCCCTTACCAGCGGCGGAGGAGCTGATGAAACATGTCTATGCAGACTAACGGACGCGAGATCACGATGTCGGAAGCAATTAACGAAGCCATCCGCGAAGAAATGGGGCGGGATGAAAACGTGGTTCTGTGGGGCGAAGACGTCGGCGCTGCTGGCGGAGTTTTCAAGGTCACCAAGGGCATTCTTGACAGATTTGGCCCCGAGCGCGTTTTTGACACTCCAATTTCCGAGGCCGGGATCGTTGGACTAGCTGTGGGTGCTGCGATGACCGGTCTTCGACCGGTCGTTGAAGTCATGTTTGGGGATTTTCTCACCTTGGCAATGGACCAACTGGTCAACCAGGCGGCCAAGATCCATTACATGTCGGGCGGGACGTTCAGGGTGCCAATGGTGGTGCGCACCACACTCGGTGCGGGGCGCCGCACTGCGGCGCAACACTCCCAGAGTCTTCATGCTTGGGTCGCCCATATTCCGGGACTAAAGGTAGTTTTGCCGTCTTCTCCGTATGATGCGAAAGGGCTCTTGAAGACTGCGATTAGGGACAATAATCCTGTGGTCTTCTTTGAAGACAAGATCAGTTATCAAAGAAAGGGACCTGTCCCTGATCCGGATCAGGACTACACAATTTCCTTTGGACAGGCAGATGTGAAACGGGAAGGTTCCGATCTTACGATCATAGCCACGTCCAGCATGGTTCACATGGCACTCACCGCAGCCTCCAAACTTTCAGAAGATGGAATTCAGGCCGAAGTCATTGACCCGAGAACACTGGTTCCCCTGGATAGTCAAACGCTAATAGATTCAGTGAAGAAGACGTCGCGTTGCATAGTTGTCGACCAGGGATATCAGAGTTTTGGTGTAACCGCAGAGATCGCCGCACTCGTCGCGGAGCAGGCTTTCTATGCGCTGGATGTTCCCGTAAGACGGCTGGGCGCTGTCGACGTCCCGATTCCTTTCTCGCCTAGCCTCGAAGATCTGACGATTCCCACCGTGGAGTCGATTGTCGTTCTGGCCCATGAGATGGTCGCGGGATAAGAGGTGAATCTTGAGTACTGAGATCGTTATGCCCGCTCTGGAGATGGCTCAAGATAGCGCCACGCTTGTTAGGTGGACGAAAAACGAGGGGGAGTATGTCACCAAGGGCGAAGTCCTTATGGAAGTTGAGACGGACAAGGCAACCATCGAGATTGAATCGACTGGCTCTGGTGTATTGTCGCGTGTGACTGCTCATGCCGGCGACCAGATTCCGGTCGGACAGGTTATAGCTGTCCTGCTTGATGCTGACGGGCATTCGCCGACGCAGGCAGGACCAGTAGTCACAGCTTCGCAAGGCGGTTCCGAAGGGAAGAGTCAGAGTCCAGCCCCCGATTTGAGGACCAATTCGAAGGTCGTGAAAGCTCCAGAGCGAACGTCAGGACGAAAGCTAATTTCTCCAAAGGCACGTCGTCTGGCATCCGAGCACGGGTTGGATTTGAGCACTGTCCGACAGGGTTCGGGACAGGTGATCCGGGCTAGCGACATTTCCAGCATGCTGACGGCACGAGGCGGCGGCCTCGCATCGGTCGAATACGCCGCGGTACGTCTCAGAGGCAAGCGCAAGGTCATTGCCGACAGGACCCAGAAGAGCCATCAAACCGCGCCGCATATAGCTCTTAGGCTTTCCATAGACATGAGCGAGGTACAAAAGCTGATAGAGCGTGAAAAAACCACTGTGAAGGGTGGAGGGAACCGCTCCCCCAATCTTACATCCATTTTGTTGAAAGCCGCGGCGGTGGCTCTGGCCAAGCATCCGGGGCTTAATGCGCACCTGGTGAATGATGAAGTCCGCCAATACAGTTGCATTCATCTCGGTGTTGCGGTAGCGCTAGACGATGGTGTCGTCGTGCCCGTCATCCGCGA
The DNA here is from genome assembly GCA_003140655.1 of Acidobacteriaceae bacterium. Taxonomy (GTDB): domain Bacteria; phylum Acidobacteriota; class Terriglobia; order Terriglobales; family Acidobacteriaceae; genus Sulfotelmatobacter. The sequence goes on from PLKR01000289.1 coordinate 41,956, forward strand.
CGCCGGCAAAAAGCGGACTGTAGAGATTCATCAAGAATTGGAAGATCTGGTTGCGCGTGCACGTCGCGATCGGCTTAAGCCGGAGGAAATGACGGGAAGCACTTTTACCGTCACGAACCTGGGGATGTTTGGGGTCGAGAGTTTTTCAGCGATTCTAAATACTCCGGAAGTCGCCATCCTGTCCCTGGGCTGCACTGTAGATAAGGCAATCAAAACTCAGGGACAGGTTGATTTTCGGCCTTTTCTCGAAGCGACTATCAACGTGGATCATCGCGCGATCGACGGAGCTGTAGCGGCAAAATATCTTCAAACATTCAAGCATGTTCTGGAGTCCGCACAGGTGCTTCTCTGACGGGAATATGAGGTCGACCATGCCTGATGTTCTTATAAAGGCTCCAGCGCTAAGAACATTCGCTGCTGGAGTTTTGTCGGCCGCAGGGGCGAGTAAATCGAACGCGGATTGCGTCGCCGACCATTTGGTTTCCGCCAACCTATCCGGAGTGGACACGCATGGTGTGTGGCATCTTGCGGGCTACGTCTCTGCAATAGAAAGATCTGAGATTGTGGCAGATGCTTCGCCCGAGGTCATCCTTGAATCGCCATTGAGCGCAATGGTGTCGGGACGTTGGACCTTTGGCCAAGTGGCTGCGAGATACGCTGTGGAAAAAGGCATTGAGAAGGCGTTACAACACTCTATGAGCGTCGTAGGTCTCATACAATGCCACCACATTGGCAGGTTGGGAGAGTATGCCGAGATGGCAACTGCCAAAGAGGTGGTCGCGTTGATCTTCGGAGGCGGGTATGCCGAAGAAGCTCCGGTTGCCGTTCCCCACGGTGGCCTAAGGCGAACTCTGAGTACGAACCCAATTGCTATGGGCTTTCCGGCAGAGGCCGGGGATCGGATGGTTTTTGACTTTGCGACCACCGCAGCCTCGGGCGTCAAAGTGAAGCTTGCACAGCAAAAGGGGGAGCCACTTCCGCCTGCTTGGATTGTGGATAAAGCTGGGAACGCGAGCACCAACGCAGCAGATTTTTTTGACGGAGGCGGTTATCTGCCCTTTGGAGGACACAAGGGGTACGCCCTAATGCTAGGGGCAGAGTTTTTGGGACACATATTCACTGGATCCGACGCCTACGCTGAAAAGGGCCGCGGAGGACCTATTATGAGCCATCAGGGCGTGACCATCGTCTTGTTCAGAGCTGATCTGTTCCAGCCACGGGAGGACTGCCTAAAGAGAGCGGAAGCATTGCTCCGCCGGGTAAGAACTGTCCCGCCAGCACCGGGGTTTACCGAGGTGCTCGCACCCGGCGACCCGGAGCGACGGACACGCGCGGTTCGCGAGAGTGAGGGAATTCCTATTCCAAATGAACTGTGGCAGGAACTCAGCGCTTTGGCCGAATCCATTGGTGTCCAAACACCTCGCGTAGCCACTTGAAGTTGCCCGGCAGTTACAAGGTTTTGCGTCTGCGACGAGTTTAGAAGGAAGATGTGCCCGCATGGGCCGCGTAATGGCAGGAATCTGGGACTGAGTGTTCACCAAACAAAAAAGCGCAAATTCTCCTACCCGAGTTGAACATATATGTGCAAACGACTAGAAGGAAAAGTTGCCCTGGTAACAGGTTCGACTTCCGGTATTGGGCTTGCCACCGCAAATCTATTCTCGCAGGAAGGTGCCCGCGTCGTGGTGACTGGTCGTCGACGTAAGTTAGGTGAAGAGGCCGTTCGAGCAATCCAGAACACGGGCGGCGAGGCGAGTTATTTTGAGGCGGACTTTTCGGAGATGGCTGGTGTTCGTGGTGCTGTCCGCTTCACTCTCGACCGCTACGGACGCATCGACATCCTGGTCAACAACACAGTCTCTTGGGCGACAGCACGCGAAATGCCGGTCACGCGGTTACGAGAAGAAGACTGGGACCACTCGATTGCGGTCGGTTTGAAGGCGCCTTATGTGGCCTGCCAGGAAGCGATCCCTGCAATGTTGAAGCAAGGCGGTGGGTCGATCATTATGATGGGCTCGGTACGATCGTTCCTCGCCTTCTCTGAAGGCTTCGTATATGACATAGTCAAGGCTGGCTTAGCAAACATGGCCCGTCAATTGACCGTGGACTTCGGTCGGCAAGGAATTCGGGCGAATGTGCTGTGCCCAGGCTGGATCGTTACGGATCCTGAGGGACTTAAGAAGGAACATCACGACCCGATTTACGATGTGAGAGCAAAGGTGATGCAACCGGTTGGGCGTGCAGGTCTTCCAATTGATGTTGCTCAAGCCGCTGTGTTTCTCGCGTCTAACGAATCCAGTTTCGTTGCGGGCGCTATGCTCGTTGTAGACGGTGGCCTGACGATACAAACCCCAGGAAGTTTTATACCGCTTCTCGAGAAGTGCTATCGGCAAGAGTTTGGCAGATCCCAATGATACTCATCTCCCAACATCTCCGCCGCGGTTTGGCAACGCAGGATTCAGCGCACCGCTCTACATCCAGGATGGCGAGTCTCCTCACCTCATCCCGCCTGTGCCGCGGCGAAGTCAGGGTTCTTAGCTCGTCGGTCGCCTTGACCCTTGTGAGTCGCTTTCTTGCTGGCCGGTACTTGATCTCCCTGAGACTCTCCGTAACCAAGGCGACCAGAAATTTTTTCTGCGGCCTTGAGCCCGATATCCTGGTAAAACTTCAGGCGTTGAAGGGTAATACGTTGACTCGCTCCACCGATCGCAACAGCACCGACGACCGCCCCAGCGAAATTCCTCACTGGCATCGCAACACAACGAATGCCAAGGTACGTCTCTTCGTCGTCGACGGCGAACCCCTGTGTGCGGACCACGGACAAGTGTTTCTCCATCTCCGAAATGCTAGTAATTGTGTTCTGGGTAAATTTCGGCAAGCCATTCTCTCTAAGTATCCTTAACCGCTCCTCAACCGGTAGATACGCGAAGATCGCTTTGCCAGATGCGGTTGAATGGATCGGAATGGGTTGTCCAATACCGCTGGAAATGTTTAGGCCCTGTGTGCCCTCTTCTATATGAAGGTAGGCAATGATGTCGCCAATCATGACAGCGAGGATCGCCATCTCATTGGTCTCGCGCACTATTTCCTTGAGGACGGGGACTGCAGCGGCATAAAAATTCATTTTCCGAAGCCGTCTACCAGCGACCTGAATGACTTTCCAAGCAAGGGTGTACCTCTTTGTCGTCGGATCTTGCTCGACGTAATCGTGCTGCATCAAGAGCGACAAGGTGCGAAAAACGACGCTTTTGTCCGAGGCCAGTCGACGTCCCAACTCACTAACTCCCAAGCCGTCAGATTCGTTCGCCAAAATGTCCAAGATCCTCAGGCCCCGGTCGAGGGAGGTAATCATGAATTCGCTTCGTTTGGCCTTTGCCATAATTGAAAGCCTCAATTCCGCGAGCACGGTCGAACCGCTCAAGAATAAAGGCTAACCGGCCAACCACGCAACCTAATACCGATTCGGCGAGTCTGAGTGGCGTCCGAAGGTCGAACGTCGACAGGCGCGCACCTAGTTCTCGTCGCCTTGTAAATTGGGCCTCGGAGAGTTCTAGCTGGCCACGGCGTGAGTGGTGGTGCGGGGTTCGGTAGGGAGATGAGTGGGTGTCGCGGGCCGCCTTGAATGAGGAGCTTTCACCCGTCTGATGGTGATTGATTCTACGGTCCGACCCCTTCAGTTTCGTAGGCACGCGTTCCTGGATACGGCAAACCTCAGGCCACAGTAGGCTCTGGCGTACCGTGGAGTTGCGGCGGCATCTGGATCTGGATGATGTTGTTCTTGATGGCGTACACGACCAGATCGCGGATGGAGTGGAGGCTAAGCTTCCGCATGATGTTGCTGCGATGTGTTTCCACGGTCTTGGTGCTCAAGTTCAGGAGTACGGCCACTTCCTTGGAACTTTTTCCTTCAGCGAGAAGCTGAGTGACTTCCCGTTCGCGCGCGGTGAGAGTCGGCAGGTCTGGCGGCTCATTCCGGGATGCGGCATGTCCCTTCTCCAGGAAGCCCGCCAATACCAGATCGTTGACTCGTGGGGTGAAAAACATTCGCTTGCTCTGCAAGGCTTCGACCGCGGCCACCAGATCGCGAGCGGCGTCGGATTTGAGCACGAAGCCGCGTGCCCCGGCATCGAGGGCCTCACGGATGACCTGATCGGAATCCGTGATGGTCAGAACTATGACCTTGAACTGGGGGTCATGCTGCATCAACTGGCGTGTGGTGTCCAATCCGTTGAGGAATGGCATGCCTATGTCCACGATCACGACATCCGGCTTCAACTGCTTGGCCATCTCCAGCGCCTCACGGCCATCGGATGCCTCTCCGCACACTTCCCATCCCTCGTGTCTCTGGAGAAGCGCGCACAACCCTCGGCGCACGATTTCGTGATCGTCGGCTAACAAGATACGAAGTTTCATGACATCCTCCAGGTACAACCGCAAGAGATAGACAGCCTCGGACGTACTGATGGCCAGGAATTCAACACGAAGGGTATGGACCTCGCGCCAGTGCTGTAAAAACCCGATGCCGACTCACCGCCTCAACGGCCTCCAACAGATCGCGAGCGGCATTCGACTTCACAACATACCCTCTTGCTCCTGCGTCCAGAGCCTCACGCATCATCTGCGGAGAGTCGTGTTGGGTAACGAACAAAACCTCGAGACCGGAGGTCTTCCCCTTCTGCTGTTTCTGCTGAATTAACCGGCAAGCTTCCAGACCATTCATTCGAGGCATGGTGACATCGAGCACCACAACGTCGGGCTGCAACGTGTCGACCTTGTCCAAAGCCTCGATCCCATCCGACGCTTCACCCACTATTTCCCAGCCAGAGCGCCCTTCCAGCAGAGTCCGCAGCCCTTGCCTCACAATGGGATGATCATCCACCAGCAGGATGCGGACTGCCATAAGGTTTCTGCCCCCTGAGGCAGCCTCGCACAACCCATTCGCCACGGTACACAGCTGACTCTGTTTTCAACTTGCCCCGTTTTTGCCGCAGGGGTCTACTCGCTCCAGGCGGAAAAGCAACTCGTAAGGGAAACACGTTGAAAATAGCATGGTACTACTCCGGTCCGAATACAGGGAATCCTGTATTTTCGCTGGCAATAGAGATTCTAGTTGCTGGCCCAACTCGTTGATGGGAAATAGGTTCCAGCATGCAACAGTGTGTCGACCGCCTTGACGATCGAGCCAACATCTGATTTCGCACAGGCCCCACGGATGCCCACCCGGCGAGCCTCCTCAGCCAGTTGCTTGGATAGATGAATGGTGACCATCAGGATGGGAATGTCAGGAAAAAGCTTCGTGATTTGCCGGGCTACATCGAGTCCGTTCAGATCCGGCATCTGGAAGTCCAGCAGGATCATGTCGGGCGGATTCTTTTCTACCTGTTGTAGCGCTTCTCTTCCGGTCCGAGCCTCGTCGCACACTTTCCACGTGCTTTGTTGCTCAAGGAGAGCCCGAAGATAGTGCCTGACCACCGGGTTGTCGTCTACTACCAGAATTCGAACCAAGCTGCCCTTCCTTCCCCTTAAAGCCATTGACGGGCGCCCGCCTGGAATGCGTCGGCCACAAACCGAACATTCAATGTCCCTTGCTGTGACCTTCCGCTTTGTGCTTCTTGAGCACGGTCCGCGCAGCCACTTCCTTGGCCCGTTTACCGTAGCGTCCGGACCGTTGCGCACTTTCCTTGATATGTTCGTATTCCCGCTGTTCTTTTGCGCTCACACCGTGAAGATGTTTTTTTCCTGGCATAACTCCTCCCTTTCACAACATTCCCGTTCCTCCACAATAGAAGGTCCGGCCTCGTGCTTGCAATACCGTGACCTCCTGTGTCCAACATCACAATCTCGGCGGAACTCGCCTCACGCACGGCCTTCATTGGCCGCGGATCGCCGCAGAATTCTGCGTTTCGGAAACAACAAGTCACGCATCTTCATCTTCGCTTTGTGCAGTTGCGATTTTGAATTGCCGACTGAGCACTCCAGCATTTGGGCGATCTCATGATGCTGGTATCCATCAACCTCGTGCAGAGCAAAAATCTTTCGGCACCCCTCGGGGAGTTCCTGCATCGCGCGGCGCAATGCAATGCGGTCGACCGCGCCGGAAAGGTACGGGTCTGCTTTCCCGACGTCGCGCCGTAGAGACGGCGACTCTGGCGACACAAGCTCGTCAAGGGAGAGTACTGGCGTGGCTTTGCGGCGACGCAGCCTCATCAGCACGGTATTGACGGCAACCCGATAGAGCCAGGTGGAGAAGGCCGACTCCCCCCGGAATGAGTTGACGCTGCGAAACACTTGCAGGAACGCTTCCTGGGTCAGGTCTTCTGCGTCTGCCACATCTTTTGTCATTTGCAGGCAAACCGAGTACACACGCCTCTTATGCAACTGGAAGAGTGTGGCAAAGGCCTGCTCGTCGCCACTCTGCGCGCGCTGAACGAGGCTGCGTTCGGAATTGTCCCGGTCGGCTTCACGCCTGACCGGAATCAGATTTGTTGCTGTCGCGGAAATTACGCAAGTCGCCACTGTAGTCTCCTTCGATCAAACTAGAGTACTGGTCAATTGCTCTCGATGATTCCGGGAGCTTCCGACTTCCACCAGAGAGTAGCGGCACTGCGGTTCCAGTCCCATCAGGATGGTCCTGTAATTGATTGCCAGACTTGCTGTACAACTTGGCGGAGGTAACCTGGCGGGCGCGTTTATTTTGTGGGGGCGATGCGGAACATTTCCTTACGAATTAGGGGCTCCAGGAAAAACAAATCACAACACGACCGCCATCAAGAACGAAGAATGGTGGGAGCTAGTGCTCCCACCGTTGGCTACAGCACGAAGGCACCGGCTTCGGAAAACTGATCGAGGCGCCCGGACTTTACAGCCGACCGGCCAGAAGCAACACAAGTAAGACCACGACCACCAGGCCCAGTCCGCCACTCGGGTA
>PLKR01000289.1:49058-50544 GCA_003140655.1 Acidobacteriaceae bacterium
TTTCCGTTCAAGATATCGGCAAACGGCACGAAGCTCCCGTAGAGAATTCGAGTTTCGTCCTTGTCTTGCGTGACCACAGAGCCGTTCAAGTTAATTCCCGCAAAAATGCCACGGGCTCGAGAATAAGTCAGCACCTCTGCCCTCATTTTCCAGTCTGTGTCGGCCCCAGCATCGCGTCCGACCGGTCCCGCGGCTGCCGAAGCATCCGCACCCAGCTTGAAGTGGCTCGATAACAGATGTTCCATGCCATCGTCATTGGTCACGACCATCACCAGGTCGACCGCCTGACCGCCGAGTTGCAACCCCCAGCTTCCCCCTGTGATGGTGATCGGCGCGGGAGCGCTCCAGACGCCGCGTTCGGTCCGGCAGGTAGCCACACCCTTGCCATGGCTGCCGCCGAAACCGACAGCAATCTTCACCATAGAGGGAATCACCGCGACGCACTTCGCATCGCTCATCACCTTGTCCGGGATTGCTTTGTCCGGAGTAGCCATGATTTCGTTCAGAACTTTAGCGGATGCATCCAGGCGTTTGTCGATGTCCGATCGGTCTTTGTCATCCGCGGACCACGCCATGCCGGCGACGAGCAGAAACCCAGCGCCGAACACCAGGAGACATTTCGGCAATTTGGAACTCATTTTTGTCATAAACGGACCTCTTCTGTGCTCGAAGCGAGCAACTGTTGGAATTTTCCTGCGAAGTCGACCCTAACCCTCCGACTGGGCTTGTTACATCCGGTTCAAGCTGTAAACTGAACCAGCCTGCGCCGGAGAAGTAGGGGAAATGCTTTCAGAGGTCTACAGGCTCGTACGGTCAATCACTTCGGCGAGTACGGTGACGCCAGTATTGATAGCGGAACGTCGAAACTGTGAGGGACAATGCCCAGGGCCTTCAGACCGGGACGGCCCTGAGGTTAACCATTTGTAAAGCCCTACTTGGTTGGATTCTTGAAGCTGATCATCAGGAAGCCACATCCGCTACCTCTGCCGGGAGTTCCGACGAAGCGGCGTAGGCCGCGCCCAAGCCTTCGGGCACATCCATCCAAGACCGCGGTNNCCCGGTCGACTCATCCAACCTGCTTGGAATCCGCCCTCCACACGTAGAACTTACCATCGTCAGCAACCGTCTCAATGTTCAGATTATTGGAAGCGGCGGCGCGATGCACCGCGGACCGAAGGTTGGCCAGGCCAATGCCCCCTACGTCGACAAGTGGAATCTCAAGAGCCGAACCTGGCTTCAGCGTCACCAACTCCTGCACAATTCCCTGTACCAGGGAATGGTGCTTTCCATGTCTGCCGGTCTTCAAGTCGGCAATGTCAACCTGCCGGTACTTCGCCATTGGCGGCAGATTCTTGGTTTTCCGTTCAATCGCCACAATTTACCTTGCTTTGCCAAGGAAAATACCAAAACAGAATATCTAGGTCAAGTATATTTTTGTAGTTGCCTACGGCATTGTTCCTAAACCCAACGGGTTGCGATATTTCTC
>PLKR01000163.1:0-3875 GCA_003140655.1 Acidobacteriaceae bacterium
CCGCCGATCCGGATTGTGATTCCCGGGACGGTGCATCGCAACGATCCTCCGGATGCGAGCCACTCGCCGATGTTTCATCAGATCGAAGGGCTGGCGGTCGATACCAACATTACATTTTGCGATTTGAAGGGAACGCTTGATCATGCCATGAAGGAATTCTTTGGATCGAGCGTGAAGACCAGCTTCCGTCCGTCGTTTTTTCCGTTCACCGAGCCGAGCGCGGAGATGTTTGTTTCTTGCTTTATTTGTGGTGGGAGCGGGAAGCGTGGGGCGGAGCCTTGCCGTCCTTGCAAGCAGACGGGGTGGATTGAGATTCTCGGCTGCGGCATGGTCGACCCGAATGTATTTGAGTTTGTGAAGGACAACGGGTATGACCCGAAGAAAGTCTCGGGGTTTGCCTTTGGGATGGGCGCGGACCGGATTGCTTTGTTGAAGTACGGAGTGGATGATTTGCAGTTGTTTTTCAACGGAGACGTCAGGTTTTTGGAGCAGTTTGGATGAAAAGCTTCTAGCTGCTAGCTTCTAGCTTTTTGGGAGCGGGAGCTAGAAGCTAGTCGCTAGAAGCTAGCAGCTTCTCATGAAACTTTCTTCACAGTGGATTCGCGAGTTTGTTGAGCTCGCCGTGGATGACCAGCGGCTGGCTGAGGATTTGACTGGCGTGGGGATTGCCGTTGAGGGGAGCAGTGGGTCGGGTGCGGACTGCGTTTTTGAGATGGAGATTGGGACGAATCGTCCCGACGCGATGAATCATTATGGGGTGGCGCGGGAGGCGGCGGCTATCTATGATCTGCCGCTCAAGCGGCTTGAGTCGCAGCTACCTTCAGCGGCTAAAGCTGCGTCTTCTCGGGCCTCTCACGGCACGGCTGAAGCCGTGCCCTTCCCGATCGTGGTGGAAGAGCCGCAGCTTTGTCCTCGATTCTCCGCGCGGGTTTTGCGCGGAACGACTATCAAACCTTCTCCGGCGAAGATTGCGCGGCGGCTGGGGTTGCTGGACCAGCGGTCTATCAGCAATGCCGTCGATGCCACCAATTATGCTTTGTGGGAGATGGGCAAGCCTACGCATGTCTTTGACATGGATTTGCTCGCAGGTGGCAGACTCATCATTCGAAAGGCGAAAGATGGCGAGAAGCTGAAGACGCTGGATGGGGTGGAACGGACGCTTACTTCCGAAGACCTTGTCGTAGCCGACGCTAAGAAGCCCGTGGGGCTGGCCGGCGTGATGGGCGGGTTCGACACGATGATCACCGACAAGACGCGAAACATTTTAATTGAGTCGGCCTGGTGGGATCCGGTGACGGTGCGCAAGAGTTCGCGGCGGCATGCACTTCACACCGACGCTTCGCACCGGTTTGAGCGTGGAGCGGATTTTGAGTCGACGGTTTTGTCCTGCGATCTGGTGGCGGCGCTGATTCTGGAGTCGGGCGGCGGAGAATTGCTTGGCGGTGCGATCGATGTGGTATCGAGACAGATCGACCTGGCTCCGGTGGTGCTCCGGGTTTCGGAGGTGCGGCGCATTCTGGGTGGGAGTCTGGAACCGGGCGAGATTTTTCGCATTTTGAAGAAGCTTGGATTCACATTGATCCCTGAAGGACAGGGGGATGCGCAGTTCCGCGTGCATATTCCGAGCTGGCGGCTGGATGTGGAACGCGAGATTGACGTGATCGAAGAAATCGCGCGGCTGCATGGATACGACAAATTCGAGAATACTTTACCGGCTTACAGCGGCGCGGTGGTGGAGTTGCCACATGCGGCTATGGACGCCACTTTGCGGACGCGGGCTTTGGCACTGGGATACAACGAGGCTGTATCGCTGACGTTTATTTCACATGCGGACGCGGANNATGCGGACATCGATGGCTCCGGGGATGCTGGACATGCTGGCGTGGAATCTTAATCGTGATTCGGAAAACGTGCGGCTGTTCGAGATGGGCCGGGTCTATGAAATGCGGGGCGGAGAGCGGGTTGAGCCGGCACGCTTGTGCCTGGGCGCGACTTTAGCGGCGGTGAAAGGGTCGCTGCCTGTGGGTAGGACGCTCGACGTTAGCAAGGGCGAACAGGCTGCGGCGGCGGAGGCGTTTCGCTCGTTCAAGGGCGATGTGGAAAATCTGCTGGCGGCATTTGCGTGTCGTGAGTTGAGCTTTGACCGGGAGACTGCGGAGTATTTTCATCCGGGCCGATCAGCGCGGGCGTTGATGGATGGGGCCGTGGTGGCGCAGTTCGGGCAGATCGTGGAAAGCGTGAAAGCGGAGCGCAAGTTGCGGCAGGATGTCTTTCTGGCGGAGATTGATTTAGAGCGGCTGCATGCACTCGGATTACGGACAGTTCGATTCGTGCCGCTGAGAAAATATCCGGCAGTGGAGCGGGATTTTTCGTTCGTGTTTGGGGATGACGTGGAGTTCGAGGCGATGCGGCGCGCGGTGATGGGGCTGGGGTTGGGTGCACTGCGTTCGTTTATCCCAGTGGAGATTTTTCGCGGAGGGGCGATTGAAGCAGGAAAGTATTCGATTCTCTTGCGGGCTATGCTGCAGTCGGATGAGGAGACGCTGCGCGATGAACAGATTGCGGTCTGGTCTTCGCGGATCGTCGCGGCGCTCAAGGGGTTGGGCGGCGTGCAGCGGGTTTAGCGCGTGCGGCCCTGGTGGAGACTCCTTGCGGGGCTTGTGATGGTGCAGACAGATAAGGGATCCTTCGACGCCGCATTTGCTCTCGCTCCGCGATAGCAAACGCTCCGCTCAGGATGACAGATCATAGTTGATCTCTTGTGCTAATCTGCCAGCTATGGCGGACGTACTTTCTTCTCTATCCAACCAAAAGAAGCATTTTCTTAGCGACAAGGTTTCGCAGTTTACCGAGTCGGTGATCCGGGAGATGACCCGGCAGGCGATGCTATATGGAGCGGTGAACCTGGCGCAGGGTTTTCCGGACTTTGCGGCTCCGGCGGAGGTCAAGCAGGCGGCGCGGGCGGCGATTGAGGGCGACGTGAATCAGTATGCGATCACGTGGGGCGCAAAGAAGTTGCGCAACGCGATTGCACGGCAGATGGGCGTGTGGCAAGGGATTGCGGTCGATCCGGAAAAAGAAGTCACTGTATGTTGCGGGTCGACGGAGGCGATGATCTCGACTTTGCTGGCGGTGTGCAATGCGGGCGATGAGGTGGTGATCTTCGAGCCGTTTTATGAAAACTACGGGCCGGATTCGGTGCTTAGCGGGGCGCGGCCGCGGTTTGTGAAGCTGCGTCCCCCGGTGAGCGATGGGGGCGAGTGGACTTTCGACCAAAAGGAATTGCGGCGGGCGTTTGACAAGCACACGAAAGCCATCATTGTAAACACGCCGAATAATCCGACGGGCAAGGTGTTCACGCGAGCAGAGCTGGAACTGATTCGCGATCTGTGCGTCGAGTTCGATGTGCTGGCGATCACAGATGAGATTTACGAACATATTTTGTTTGACGGGACCGAGCACATTTCGATGGCGTCGCTCGAGGGGATGCGGGAACGGACGGTGACGATCAATGGAATGTCGAAGACGTACAGCGTGACGGGATGGCGCGTGGGATGGGCGGTGGGGCCGGAAAAGATCACGAATGCGATCCGGAAGGTGCACGATTTTTTGACGGTGGGCGCGCCGGCGCCGCTGCAGGAAGCGGGCGCGACGGCGTTGAGTTTGCCGGCAGAATATTACGCGCGGCTGGCGGAGGGTTACCGGGTGAGGCGGGATCACTTGATCCCGGTGCTGGAGGCGGCGGGGTTTCAGTGTTTTCGTCCGCGGGGAGCTTATTACGTGATGACGGATATTTCAGCATTTGGATTTGACGACGACGTTTCGTTCTCGAAATATCTGGTCAAGGACATCGGAGTGGCGGCGGTGCCGGGGTC
>PLKR01000163.1:3959-4747 GCA_003140655.1 Acidobacteriaceae bacterium
GTGCCGCCGTTGCTGAAGAGCGAGTGGGCGCCATCGCCGAGAGTTACGTCTTTGTCCTCGAGTTTCGCGTCGGCTTTGCCTTTGGCATCGACGGTGAAGTTCTGCATGTCGCCGGCGTGATGGCCTTCGGGGTTCTCCAGGCCGTGCTTCTTGGCGTCGGGATTGAAATGCGGGCCCGCGGATTTGAAGTCGGGAGCATCGCACTTGGGGTTCTGATGGAAGTGGATGGCGTGCTCACCGGGCGGAAGATCGTGAAGGTGAAGCTGGAGACCGACTCCGGGTCCTTGTTGCCAGAGCATGATGGTGCCTACGTCCTTGCCTTGGGCGTCCTTGACTGCGACTTTGGTTTTGGCTGCGCTGGGGAGAGCGGTGATGGTTAGAACTACGGTGAGGGCGATGAGGGAGAAGCCAAGATGTTTCATGCGGGGGATTATAGCGAATTTGGCGAAAGAGAGTCTTGCAGGGGAGAGTGAAGTCGTGCCCTAGACTGTCAGCTACCCTTCGACTTCGCTCAGGGCAGGCTAAGGACACGAAGTTACACAAAGGTCCGAACGGCCATGCTCGATCCACAGGGAGGTGGAGTATACTGCGGGAGTTTGAAATCTTCTGTGGAAAAGTGCAATCATGGCGTTGAATGCGGTGGAACAGGTGACGGAGCAGGTTCCGGTGGATGAGTTTCAGGCGCTGGAAGAGAAAATTTACCGCACTATCGAGATGTACAAGGCGGCGCGGCAGGCGCAGGCTGTGGCGGAACGCGATGCGCAGCGCGTGCGTCAGCAACTGGAAGA
>PLKR01000474.1:0-6420 GCA_003140655.1 Acidobacteriaceae bacterium
TGCAGGAAGCGGTGAGCCATGGCTTTGCCGAGTCCGGTACCGCCGCCGGTGATGAGGATGCGCTTGTTATGGAGAAGATCGTCGCGAAACATGAGTTCGTTACTCCGATTCGTAGAAGCAATCTTGTCATTCCGAACCGGGCGAAAGCCCGGGGAGGAGCCTGCTTTTGGTTGGCCGGAATGAACAAATTATATGGGGTGACGACGGTGAAGAGTGTCGATCGCGATTAAATATTGCGACGATCAAATATTGCACGCCACGCGAAATCCGTAGTCGGCATAGCGGAAGTCGGAAGGGATGCTGGAACGGGCGGAGCAGCGGGCTACTTTTACGTGATGGCGCCATGATCCGCCGCGGGAGGCTTTACGCTCGCCGATTCCTAAGCGAAGCTCGGGTCCGCGCGGATTACGCTCGGGCGCGACGGCATAGTAGTTGGGATCGTACCAGTCGCTGCACCACTCGTGGACGTTATCGCAGATGTTGTAGAGGCCGAAGGCGTTCGGCGCGTAGTGGGCCACGGGCTCGGGTCCGGTTTGCCAGCGGGTCGCGTAGTTGGGGAGAGATTGCGGCGGGTCGTTGCCCCAGGGGAAATCTCTTTGGTCGAGATCGCCGCGAGCGGCACGCTCCCACTCGGCTTCGGTGGGAAGACGGTAGGCTCGCCCGGTTTGCGAGGCAAGCCACTGGCAGTAGCGGTCAGCGTCGATCCAGGAGACTCCGGTTACGGGCTGCTGAGGATGGTTGAAGTTCTGGTCATGCCAGAATGGCGGAGGGTCAGACGCCGTGGAGTGCAGAAAGAGCGCGTATTCAGCGTTCGTGACTTGCGTGGCGGCCATGAGGAAAGCGTCGATCCAGACGCGGTGGACGGGACGTTCGCAATCCTGACCGGAGGCGGAGCCCATAAGAAACCAGCCTTCGGGGATGGAGACGAGCAAGGGCTCGATGGCGGGATAGATAGCGATTCCCTTGTGCAAATAGTCCTCACGGGAACAGGCGGGCCAAAGAGATTCTATGCGGGCGGGAGTGGGAATGGCAATTGAGGAACGGCCGTTGCAAGGATTGATCAACTCCTAAAGCCTGTCATCCCGAGCGGAGCGAGAAACCTTGGTTCTTGCCTACAGCGGCGGTCACAGCTAGCGCAGGCGAGAACCCTGATCCCTCGCTTCGCTCGGGACGACACTCTTTTCGCAGGAGACAACACTTCTTCAAGGACTAGCCACTAACGCTTCGCCGCTATCGGCGCTCTGGCCGTTTCGGGAGGCGCGGTCGGCATGGTGGTGACTCGTGCGCCCTGCGGCGAAGTCTGCGCTCCCGCTGCCGGTTGTGCATGCGCTGGAGTCGCAATCAATCCCAGCGCCTTGCGCACTTCGGTGTCGAGCTTGGCCATGGTGTCTTTGTTGTCTTTGAGGAACTGGCGGGCATTTTCGCGGCCCTGGCCGATGCGCTCGCCCTTGTAGCTGAACCACGACCCGGACTTTTCGAGAATGTTATTGTTCACAGCGAGATCGAGCAGGTCGCCTTCCCGCGAAATGCCTTCGCCATAGAGAATGTCGAACTCGGCTTCGCGAAACGGCGCCGCCACTTTGTTCTTCACAATTTTTACCCGGGTGCGTGAGCCGGTGACGATGTCGCCTTCCTTAATGGCTGCGATGCGCCGGATGTCGATGCGCACCGACGAATAAAACTTCAGCGCNNCCCATGTGGCTGTCTCCCATTTCGCCATCGAGTTCGGCCTTGGGCACCAGCGCCGCCACCGAATCCACCACCAGCACGTCGATGGCGTTCGAGCGCACCAGCGCTTCCGTGATCTCGAGCGCCTGCTCGCCGTAGTCCGGTTGCGAAACCAACAGGTTGTCCACGTCGACGCCCAGCTTCTTCGCGTAGCCGGGATCGAGCGCGTGCTCGGCATCCACAAACGCCGCCATACCGCCGGTTTTCTGCGCCTCGGCAATTACTTGCAGAGTAATGGTGGTCTTGCCGGAAGACTCCGGTCCGAATACTTCCACCACGCGTCCGCGCGGAAAGCCGCCCACGCCGAGCGCAGCATCAAACGAGATCGCGCCGGTCGAGATCACCGAGATAGGGACGATCGCTTCCTTCGACCCCAACCGCATGATCGAACCTTTGCCAAACTGCTTTTCAATCTGCGCAACCGCCAACTCAATTGCCTTGCCCCGTTCATCCGCCATGGGAGTGTGGCTCCTTTAAGAGTGCAAAACTAATCTTGCCGGATTATACATATAGATTGAAGCGAAGAAAAGGCGAATCTGAATAATAAACAGTGGAAATCATCCCGAAATGGGCACCTAGAATGCAGCGCTGGCACTCCTGCCCGCGAAATCTATCCAGAAAGAGGAACGAGGTGTGCTGCAATCCATTCGTGAAGCAGGGCGAAGCGGAACTTGCCTTCGGCCATGTTTTTCATCATGAACGCAAAGGCAGCCGCGCTGCTGACGTCCAGATCGAATCCGTTCACTAGGAGAAATGTGTGCATCGCGGCAAATCCCACCCGTTTGTTGCCGTCGAGAAAGGCGTGATTATTGACCAGCGACTCCAGCAGCGCGGCTGCCTCTTCGCTCAGGTCGTTGTAGTAACCCATCTGGGGACGGAAAACCGCTGCTTCCAATGCGCCCTGATTCAGCATCCCGTGCTCGCCGCCGTATTCCTCAATCTGGTGATGGTGAATTGCGACGACTTCAGCCACGGTCAAATAGACGCGCTCGGCCGTCACTTAGCGAGCCGCTTGTACAACTCACGGTACTTTTCGTTGGAGCGGCGATAGGCGGCCATCACCTCTGGCCTCACCATGCGTTGCGAAGGGACCACGTTGTGCAGGTAATGCTCCAGCGCCCGCTCCAGCACAAAGCGCTGCGACTGCCCGTTCGCCTTGGCGACGGAGACGAGCTCCGCATAAAGCTTGGCATCAATTTCAGGAGCGATCTTGACGGAACGAGGCATGGGTGGCTCTGAGTCAGATTCTAGCTGGGTGGACTGGCAGGATCAAGATAAATCTAGAGATTGCTACAGACTGGGCAGTTTACGTCCGTGTGTTTCATCGAGATCCCACAATCACGACACATCCTGCCACAGTGAAGATGGCGCCGATTCCGACAAACTGAACCTGAACGCCTCTTTCCCCACCGCACGCCCAGACGCGGGCAATGAAAGGCGGACTGGCCTGTGTTCTGGCAAAGAACTTCCGCCCGTTCGTCTTGCTGAAGAGTACATTCGCGATGCCAATCGCGAGGAAAAACCCTCCGAAGTACACGTGGTCTGGCCAAGGTCGGAACACATAAATCATGAAGGCCATACAGACAGCGAGAAACACCAGCAGTCCGATAACCCAGCGCATAAAGAGCTAATCTACCTCTGCAGCAAATCCACCGGCGCCGTCACATCGTGCACGCGGAAATACTTAGCCAGCGCCGGATATTTCCGCGCCACGGCCTCATACATCGCATAAGCGACGTTGCGGTAGGAAACATGCCCCGCCGGCGTGGTGCGCAGCTCAGAGATGTACACGGCCTCGGCGAAGTCCATCTTGAATAGGGCGCGCTTGCGATAGGCCAACGGAATCGCGTACTGCGAATTCTCTTCCGCTTCAGGCGCATTGCGCGCGGCCAGCTTCTCCACCGCCGCCTGCGTGCGCCGCATAGCGGCGTCGAAGAGGCCGCGCATGCCGGCATCTTCCACATCGAGCAGCATTTCGTAACCGTGCTGGGTGGTGAACCCCTGCATCACCTGGATGCAGCGGCGGTGACGGTGCATGTCGCGGAAGCCGCCCGTATCCATGAGGATGTCGAAGCGGAACTGCTGCCCGGCGCGGAAGCCGCGCAGCATTTCGTCGTGCTTGCCGCGATGGCGCAAGCCGAGATCGATGATCTCGCGCCGGAATCTCTCTCCCGAAACCTGCAGCGCCTGCCGAACTTGTCTATAGGAGTGGTGGCAGTGCTCGTAGAGCAAAGTGGTCGCAATCTCAACTTCGAGCGGCTCCTCGTCGAGCAGATCGACGATCGCCTTCGAGGGCGCAACCGACTCGCTTTTCATCAGCTCGCGCGCGGCCTGCCGCAGCTCGCGGCGCGTTTCCATCTCATACCGATTCGGGTCGGCGTACTTGACCAAAGTCGGCGCGACCCGAACCTCATGCAGCAATTCCTGCTCAGCCCGCGCACCCAGCTCTGGACTCACCTTCCGAATCTCCTCCACCAGGCCGCGCAACGACTCAGCATTCACGTTGTAAGCCGCCGACGTTGCCGCCTTTTTCAGCGACTCGCCGAGAACCCGNNTAGCGCGTGATGTCGAAGGCCCGCGCCTTCAGCGTGCGTTCGTAAGCTTCCTGCTTCATGTCGGCGGGCTTGGGCGTGATGCTGATCAGGTGCTGCGTCATGTGCGCCGAGAGCGCGTCATATTCCAGAAAAAGACTATCCAGCGTCTCGCGGTAGAGCTTGCGGGCTTCGTCGTCGGCGCCGAAGTCCGGCATGTAATAGCCGCTCTTCTTGAAGTCCTGATAGCGGGTCGAGCGCTCCTGCCCATCCCAGCGCTGTTCGTCGGAAAGTTCGATCGCAGCAAGAATCGAAAGCCGCTCGACGGCCAGCGCGATATGGGCCAGGTCGGCAATCGAGCGGTGACCATACTGAAAGTAAAACGTGTTGAGAAACTTCTCCGCCTTCTGCGCGCTGATCTCGCGCAGCGANNACTTCGGTGGAAGGCGCGTGATCCCGCGAGTGGTCCCGCGCTGCGTCCAGCAAGTCTTCCCGCAGAGGAACTGCAGGACTCTCCGCAGCCGAAGCTCGCTGCGGTGACCGGTGCGCCGGACCAGCCGGAGCCGAATCTGACGGGGATGAGTTCTGGTTGGAAGGCTCGGGCATGGTGATCACTTCATTCGCCACAATTTGAGGCATGGGAGTGTCTGAATGTTAATCGGCAGACGAACAATGTGCAATGTGCAATGTGCAATGCGCAATGCGCGATCGGCAATCCAACGCCAAATGACAACTTGACTTGCGCGAGAGGTCTAAACTCGCGGTCCATGAGTTCGCGGTCTAGAGTCTCGGAGTATGAGAAAGATCGGCGTTGGTCTCGTGGTGGTGACGTATGCGCTGTTGCTGTACATGTCGCTTGCAGCGCCAGCAGCTTGGGCGCACCAGTATCTCGGCCCAGCGTCGGGTTGGCTTGGCGCGAAGCTTCTGGCGCTAAACTGTTGGGTGCATCCTCTGCTCACATGTGTCGCGCATCGTCCGTGGCCGTTGCCTTCAGGCCCGTGGGTCATGAAGCAGACGTGGCACGATCTGCTCTTTGCCCACTGGCCGCTGCCGCAAGCCGTGATGCGGCCTCTCCTCCCCGCACAACTGGCGCTCGATACCTTCGATGGCCAATGCTGGGTCGGGGTCATTCCGTTTCACATGAGCGGCATTCGCGCGCGCGGACTTCCGCCCCTGCCCGGACTGTCGCGTTTCCCGGAACTGAACGTTCGCACCTATGTGACTCATGGCGGCAAACCGGGCGTGTATTTCTTCAGTCTCGACGCCGGCAATCTTCCGGCGGTCTGGGTCGCCCGCAGGTTCTACCACTTGCCCTATTTTCATGCGGCAATGTCTTCGAAGGAACTCGGCGGGAATATTCAATATGGCTCCCGCCGTCTTCGTGGCGCTGCCGAATTTCGTGGACGCTACCGGCCCACCGGCGAAACGCACCTGCGCGAAAAAGGATCGGTTGAAAACTGGCTCACCGAGCGCTACAGCCTCTACACCACTCACGACGGCCAGGTCTATCGCGGAGAAATTCATCACCAACCGTGGCCGCTGCAGGATGCAGAAGCAGACTTCGAGACCAACACCGTCGCCTCGGCCGCCGGGATTCCCCTACCCACAACCGCGCCGCTGCTGCACTTTGCCCGCCGTCTTGAGGTTCTGATCTGGCCATTACGGCGCGCCGAATGGAGTCAGCGGCGCGTATAATTCCACGTTCTAACCTAAAGCCTTCTTAATCTAGACTCAAAGCAAACTCTGGAGAATCCTCATGTCTCTTTCAGGAAGGGTGGCGTTCGTTACAGGCGCATCTCAAGGCATTGGACGAGCCTGCGCGCTGAAGCTCGCCACGGCGGGNNGCCGCAGCCTTCGCTCTCGACGTCACCGACGAAGAGCAGATCAAGTCCGCGATCAAGGCAGCCATCGCCCACTTCGGCAAAATCGACATTCTGGTCAACAACGCCGGCATCACTCGTGACCAGCTCGTTATGCGCATGAAGCGCGCCGACTGGAATGCCGTGCTCGACACCAATCTCACGTCCGCTTATCTTTGCATCCAGCAGGTCTCCACTTCCATGCTCAAGCAGCGCTGGGGACGCATCATTAACATCGCCAGCGTCTTCGGGCAGATGGGGCAGGCAGGGCAGGCGAACTATTCCGCATCGAAAGCCGGACT
>PLKR01000474.1:6458-7847 GCA_003140655.1 Acidobacteriaceae bacterium
GGACGTGTAGGTTCACCGGCCGATGTGGCCAGTGCGGTTGCCTTTCTCGCGTCGGACGAGGCTTCCTACATCACCGGCCACGTACTGAACGTGAACGGCGGCATGCTGATGGGGTAGGAAAAGCTTCAACGCAGAGGATGCGGAGGACGCAGTGGAAATGAAAGCTGAGAACACAGTTCCCCCGAACTCCTCCGTGTCCTCTGCGATCTCTGCGTTGAATGGTTTGGCCGTCACTCAAGCCGAGTCGCCCGCGCAAATTGCGCAAGCCCGCGAACTATTTCTGGAATACGCGCAGTCCCTCGGCTTCAGTCTCTGCTTTCAGAACTTCGACAGAGAACTCGCCGGATTGCCGGGCGACTACGCTCCTCCGGAGGGCCGCCTCTTGCTTGTAGAATGCGAGGGTCAACTCGCGGGCTGCGTCGCCCTCCATAAACTGGATTCAGGCGTCTGCGAAATGAAGCGACTGTACCTGCGTCCGCCATTCCGCGGCAAGGGCTTGGGGCGCGCCTTGACCGAACGCATCATCGCCGAGGCGCGCCAAATCGGCTATCGGCGAATGCGCCTTGACACCGTCGAGCCGGTGATGAAAGATGCGGTCGCAATGTATCGCAAGCTGGGGTTCAAGGAGATCGCTCCCTACCGCCCCAACCCGATCGCGGGCACAATGTACATGGAGCTCGAATTGTGAATGCCGACGCCTCGCGCCTTCCGGATCAAGCTCAGCCCGACAGGAGAAAACCATGAAAAAAATCATCGTCCTTTTGCTCACCGCTTCGTTTGCCGTTCTATTCACTTCCNNTTTCCCGCCATTATCGTCATCCACGAGTGGTGGGGACTGAATGACTGGGTCAAAGACCAGGCGTCGAAGCTTGCCGATCAGGGTTATGAAGCGCTTGCAATCGATTTATATCGCGGCAAGGTGGCCACCACGCCTGAGATGGCGCATGAAATCATGCGCGGAGTCCCGGAAGACCGCGCCAAGCGCGACTTGCACGCCGCCTTTCAGTTCCTCCAGTCGCAACCCAACGTCAGGAAAGACCGCATCGGCGCGATCGGCTGGTGCATGGGCGGCGGCTACTCGCTCGACGTGGCGCTCCAGGAGCCAACGCTCGCCGCGGATGTCATCAACTACGGCCATCTCGCCACCGACCCCGAGGCGCTCAAGAAAATCAACGCCCCCATCCTGGGACTGTTCGGCGGCCAGGACCAGGGCATCCCGCCCGCAGACGTGAAGAAGTTTGGGGAGACGCTGGATAAAATGGGTAAGAAGATCGACATCAAAATCTACGACGACGCCGGCCACGCCTTCGAGAATCCCAATAATAAAGCTGGCTACCGCCCCGACGATGCCGCCGACGCCTGGAAACGCACCGTCGGCTTCTTCGCAGA